>CALLZY010000166.1 GCA_937858715.1 uncultured Chitinophagaceae bacterium
GGGCACGGTTAAAAGCGATTCTTTTTGAATCGCTTTCTTTTTTTTGCAGATTTTCTGGATTCTTACAGAAAACACAGGTGAAACTTTTTGTATTTTACATAGTCCTTATGGCAGTTGAATGGACTTCAAATCACATCACAAACACAAATGCACCAACCTTAGCAGTCCTAAAAAAAGAAACAAATGAGAAAAATAATTTCATTTATGCACATTTCACTTGACGGGTTTGTAGCAGGGCCAAACGGAGGAATGGACTGGATTAAAGTTGATGAAGAAATTTTTGACCATGTTGGCAAGCGGATAAGCAACGGCGACACTGCATTGTATGGAAGAAATACTTACCAGATGATGGAAAATTACTGGCCCACAGCGGCTGACAAGCCTGCTGCAACCAAACACGACATTGAACATTCAAAGTGGTATGCCAAAGTTCACAAAGTTGTTTTATCAAGAACAATGAAAGGCGAAGACCTGGTTAACACAACAATTATCAGCGATAACCTTTCAGCCAGCATAAATGAACTAAAACAACAGGCAGGTGAGGAAATACTGCTTTTTGGCAGCCCGTCGGCAACACATTCTCTTATTCAACAAAACCTGATTGACGGCTACTGGCTGTTTATCAATCCAATTATTCTTGGACAGGGCATCCCATTGTTTGCAGACATTAAAGACAAAATAAAACTTAAACTATTGACCACCCGCCAATTTACATGTGGAGTGACAGAAATGAATTACATAGTGGACAAACATTAACAACGAAACACCAACATCGGTATAGTCAATAGCAGAACCTGACACTCTTTCGTCCTCCATTTCCTTTGCCCGGACTCACATCCGGCATACCAGTACAGAGGACTGTTAATACGCATACCCTCACCTCATACTCCTTTGCATTCGTGCATGTCATATTCAGGCAACGGCTGTAACCCGCTCCTGCCCTTACTGTCTTTTTTACCGGATGCAAAAATTAAGTAATTTTAAGATGGCGAAATCCATCAAAGTTCTTGCAAAATAAAATTGATGATCATGACAACTTCAGCAGTCCTGCTTCAGTTAATAAAGAAGGCAGAGATTAAAATAATGAAAGTATTGTTTAAAACATTGTTCATAGTTCTTTTTTTCTTTCCTCCCTTGTTTGTCCAGTCTCAAACAGGTTCTTCCATAGTCATCCACGATAACACCAGCCCGGCGAATGGCGGAGAAAATGCCACATCAAATCTCAGGTCGGAGATTGAATCAGCATTAAACCGGGAAAAACCATGTGTTGACATAATGGACGACCAGGATATTCGTGATGTACTGGAGAGTGAACGGGAGAAGAATCTGCTCGAAGGCGGCGACCCGCAACAAGTATTAACTGACATCGGCACTTTGATGGGAGCAAGTTATGTGATGAGTGTTTCAGCAATGCCAGGTGCCGGAGGGTCCACTTCTTACACTGTGTTTGTGATGAACCCTAAAACAGGAACAACGATTGCCCGTCAAACCGGAACAGATGCAAAAGATATTGCCAAAAGTATCGTCGGGCAAATGGGCTCAAGTCTGCCGGATAACTGCAAACCGCATTGGGTGGGGGAAGTCAAATATGAATTCACCTGGAATGAAACAAAAACAACAAACGATGAAGGTGCTGCCCATGCAAGCACAAGAAATACCAAACGAACTAAAACCGATATGTACTCTGCTAAAAATTCAATTGTTGCTATGCTCTTGCCCCCTTCGCCTGGCAGCGATGTTTCTGCAAGTAAAACGATGGCAAGGGTATGGATGAAATCGAGTATAGTTTCTGAAAAGAAACAGGAAACGATTGGCGAAATATGGTGCCGTGAAAAAGGCCAAAACCCCAAATGGAAAGGATATTCCATGAAATACTCAGAGACCTTCACTCAATTAGGCGGGGGGGCAGGCACACTTCCCGTATCTGTTTCATTAGATGATGATGGTAATTACAAAATTGTGGTGGCAACGCCCAGCGGAACACTTCTCAGCAAATTCGAAACTAGCCGGACCGAATCAGGCTGCAACCCGGAAAATAAACCAACCGATAATGCGCAAAGTATGCCAGAGCAGAAAATTGATGCTTCAAGTTTTGATGCCTCTGGAAAAACGGACGCAAAAAACCGGGACTCTTTATCAGGTTCCAAAACTACACCTGACGGAAAAACAACCATTACCTGGAGCCTGCGTCTGGTGAAACCAAAAAAGAAAAACTGATCCGGTATAGCATTTTAACAACGCCGAGTCCGCTACGCACAGGGCCAGACAGAGAGACTCGGCTGGGAATAGATTTTTCTAAACCTGCTAATCTGAGACATTGCCCAACCCTTCATCTTTTTTTTATTTATTCAGCATTCTCAGGAGAGCGGGGAGACCGAGACCTTTTAACTCAATCATAAAAAAATCTTCTTTTCGATTGAACAAACTCAAACGCCTTGCTTTTAGCCATAGAAATACCTATAAATTTTCCTTTAGATAAATCTATAGGAAAATTGAGATGATTAGTATTACCCCTAACTTCAATTAAAGTGTTATTCAATGATAGCTTAAGTTTTTTGGTTTTGCCCATAAAACGAGCTTTCACTTTCCTGGTCCCAAGATAATAAATTTCTATATTTATTCCCGTATTCTCAAGGATTGCATGGCTGGTAGCAACTACTCTATTTAATATTTTATAGTTATTTAACTTGAGTGAAATTGTATCGCCATGAAATCCTTTCTGAATATCAATCTTTGCAATCAAGCTGTCACTATTTTTTATTTTTTTTCCTTGTTGTGCGAAAAATGGCTGACTAATGATGCAGCTGACTACAAGAAAAATAAGGTGTTTACAAATAAAATCTTTTCTTACCATTAACATTTCCATTTTGTATGTTTTTTCTCTTCCCAGCCGAGTCTCACTGACCAGCCTTGTGTGTAGCGGACTCGGCGTCCTTCTCTATCGGCTTCGTCAAATCGATATCTGCCAGCTCACAATAGTTTAATACCCGATAGGATGCATGTGCACCCACTATATAAAATCTGGCTGAACTATGCTCATAATCCAACGGGGCGGCGGCAAGGTTCCACTTGCCTTTGCAGGGATTATCATGCATGTAGTTCAGTTTTTGCAGCATGTACGCATTTGTCCGGCATTCTTTCCAGTCAAAGGAGTCTTCCCAAATTTCATGTCGCTTATTTCTTTCTTTATCTTTTGCCTCTACCGATAAATGTAACTGATGAAGCAGTTTGTCTTCTTGCTGCTCTTTTAGCCGCTTTACTATTTCGTATGCTATAAACCGTTTGCCATTTCCAATTATCGTATTGATTGCCTGACCGGTGTTTCTGAAGGCAATCAGTGCATGAATATGGTTAGGCATGATCACATAACCGGTAATAAAATGCCCTTTCCCTTTCAGATGGTCAAACCAACTGTACACTGCATCGTAACTTTTGGTTATTTGTATTAATGGCCTCCATTGATGGCAGGTGATTGTGATAAAGTAGACACCGTCAGGCTCACTGATTAAACGCTTAACAGGCATATGCTAATTTACACCTTCTTTACTGTTTAACAGCGAGTCCGGCAGCTTACTCACAAATCCTTTGCCGAGACTACACCTAAGAAGATTGTATTGATCTGACACTCGGCAAGAAAGAGGAATTCATGACGATTATAACTTCGGGTGTAAAAGTCCACGCCGTCAATACCCTCATTTGTGTTAGAACCTGAAGAATACCCCTTTCCTCCGCAGTTTTAATGTCGTTCATTTCAGAGTGACTTTTTTATTTGTAGATTTGAAAAAAAGTAAATTGTAATGCCTGCAGAAATAAAATGCCCGAATTGTGGCCATGAATTTGAACCTACTGACAGCATCCGTGAAGAAGTGCAGCGGGAATTACGCAGCAAAATGACTGAATGGCAAAAACAGCAGCAGCAAAAATTTGAAGCCCAGCTACTGGAAGAGAAAAAGAAAACACAGAAAGAAACCGAAGAACTCATCCGTAAATCCGTTGCCTCTGATTTTGAAAGTAAACTGCAACTCCTTGAACAAAACAATAAGGATAACGAGGAAAAACTGCGCCAGGCAAGAGAACAGCAACTTGAATTTCTAAAAAAAGAGCAGGAACTTAAAAACAAAGAAGCAGAACTGGAACTTTCTGTTCAAAAGAAACTGCAGGAAGAACGGGAAAAGCTGGCCAGCGAAATCAGGAAATTAGAAGAGCAGCGTATTGCCGCCAAAGAAACCGAATACCAGCTGAAGCTGAAAGAAATGGAAGAGAAGCTGGAAGCGCAGCGGAAGCTTGCTGAAGAAATGAAACGGAAGGCTGAGCAGGGCAGTATGCAATCGCAGGGCGAAGTACAGGAACTGCTGTTGGAAGAACTGCTGCGCACCTCCTTTCCTTTTGATGTGATAGAAGAAGTGGGCAAAGGTGTCCGTGGAGCAGACTGCATACAAACAGTCCGCAACAACTTTGGACAGGAATGTGGCCGCATCATTTTTGAAAGTAAACGAACTAAAGATTTTGCTGCTGACTGGATTGAAAAACTGAAAGCAGATATGCGCAGCCAGGGTGCTGATGTGGCAGTAATTGTAACACAGGCCATGCCCAAAGACATGGAACGCTTTGGTGAAAAAGACGGGGTATGGATTTGCACTTTCAGTGAGGTGAAACCCATTGTCCATATGCTGCGGGACGGTATCATCAAAATATCATCGGCATTAAAAAGTCAGGAAAACCGGGGCGACAAAATGCACCTGCTGTACGATTACCTGACGAGCCGTGAGTTTGCCGAACAATGGCAGGCCATCCGTGAAGGCTTTATGGGCATGAAACTTTCCATCCAGAAAGAACGGGATGCTATGGAAAAACTCTGGAAAGCCAGGGAAAAACAATTAGAGAAAGTATTGCTGAATGCAGCCCATATCCGTGGGTCTATTGAAGGCATTTCGGGCACTGATGTGGATTTGAATTTGCTGGAGGACGGTGATGCTGAAGAATAAACAAGTTATCCCACAACCCAGGCCAACACCAGTTTATCAAATAACCGGTAGTTTATTTTCAACTCTGATTGAGTTTTGGTAAAGAAACAGTCTATAATTTCTTCACCGGCATGCAGTTGCTTTAGCTGGGTATGTTTACGAAAATCCACTTCACCGTTTCCATACCATTTAAAAACTGCTTCTTTGGCCGACCAGAGTAAGGTCGGGAGACTGGAGTCATTAGTCTGAATCCGATAGCCTGGTAATTGATTATTGTATATTGAATATTGAATATTGAATATTTCCTTTTCTTCATTTGAAAGGTACTTATCAATTATTTTCATCACTTTCCCTGTCGGGATTTCGATATCCACTCCCACCCTGCTGGCTGTACTCACAATAGCAGCAGCATAATCGCCGCAGTGAGAGATGGAAAAATGAAATCTTTCGTCAGGGATAAATGGTTTGCGGGTATCGGCAATTTCAATCAGCTCATACGGGAAGTAAGGAAACAGGTATTGCAGCAAAAAACGGCCCGCCAGGTGCTGCAACCGCTTATGCGGATGGGTAACATCCCTGTGATGCGGCACATTGCCTTTAAAGAATTCTTCTGTTTCCTCAATTTTCCACACTCCCAGCCGGGTGTATTCGTTGATTTGATGTTGATAAAAAATTGGCACAAATGCGATTTTAGATTTCGGGTTGTGGATTTTAGATTTATACTTGCATTTCGAATACTCAAAAACTGCTTTCTGACTTCAAAATTTGCTGAACAAAGATATGCAGAAGAAGCGTCCGCCAGTTGGCGGAAGGGACGATGAAAGCAGCAATGCAGCAGGGCTCATAAAAAAATACGTATGATATTATCTGACTCACGGATACTCGAAGAAATAGAGAAAGGTACCATTAAGATTGCACCTTACGACAGGGATTGCCTCGGCAGTAACTCGTATGATGTTCACCTTGGTAAAACACTTGCCACCTACAAAGAGCATATGATCGATGCAAAGAAGCATAACGAGATTGAGTATTTTGAAATTCCTGAAGAAGGAATTGTTCTTTACCCGCATATATTCTACCTCGGCGTTACAGAAGAATACACCGAAACTCATGCCCATGTTCCTTTTCTGGAAGGGAAATCATCAACTGGCAGGCTGGGAATTGATATCCATGCCACTGCTGGCAAAGGTGATGTTGGGTTTTGTGGCAACTGGACACTTGAAATATCGGTAAAGCAACCGGTGAAAGTGTACAGGGGCATGCCTATTGGTCAGCTCATTTACTTTCCTGTTGACGGGGAAATTGAAATTCCTTACGACAAAAAGAAAAACTCCAAATACAGTCATCAGCCCGATAAACCGGTAGAAAGTATGATGTGGAAGAATAAGTTCGCACCCCAGCCACCAAAAGGGGGAGCTTAGGGACATTCTACTTATTCAACTGCCAGATTGTAAAATTCAGTATAGCAGCAAAACTTACCCAGCTGATATATGGTACGAGCAACCATGCCGCTAAATTGTTTATACGGGCAAAGGCAAAGATGGTGAGTACTATCAGCAGCCACAATAGAACAATTTCGGCAAATGCCCAGCCCGGTTGTTGCTGACTGAAGAAAATGAATGACCAGAAAAAATTCAGCAGCAGTTGGGCTGCAAATAATAGCTGTGCATATTTTTTTAAGCTACCTGCAGCATCGTCTTTCCATATAAGAAATAAAGAAATGCCCATCAATATGTAAAGCGTTGTCCATACCGGGCCAAATATCCAGTTGGGCGGGTTCCATGAAGGTTTATTAATGGTTTGGTACCAGCTTTCTACTCCTGTAACAGTGAAGAATCCGCTCAGTCCTCCTACTACAAGTGGCAGGGCGACAGCAATAATTAATTTCAGGGTGTTGTTCATGCAGGTATAACACCAGAAATTGCCGATTGTTTACAATGCAGCTTTTCCAAATTTTTTGAAATAAGCCACTAGCCAGGCTACCACTTCGTTGTAAGTCATTTTTCCAGCTGGCTGGTTGTTTGCTTTCAGAAACTCGCCATAGCCCCACATAATAATGGGCTCTATCGGATTTTTATACCTGTTGTAGAAATCTTTATATGATTTCCTGTCTTTCTTAACCTGCGGGTGCAGTTTCTCCTGGAAGCTTTTTCCCAATGCAGTATCCCGGCGGTATACTTCAACAATTGCATAATGATACAAATCGTAGTATAGTGAATAGCGAAAAGCACTGTTATCGTATGCCCTGCAAACCAGGAAGGCAACAAAATTGGCTTCGTTTTCTTTTGCATAACCCAGTTGGTGTGCAATTTCATGAGTAGTAACATAAGGTTCCAGGAAGCGGGGAATGGTGGTATTAACCTGCCCCTCGCCTGAATAGGGATTATAATAACCCTGAAACCCCAGATAGTTGCCCAGGTAGCTGAACAGCGATGGTTTAACTGAGGCTGGCTGGTATTGCAGAAACGGATACTGCTTTTCAGCTTCCCCGTAAGCCAAGATTGCTGCGTTAAACAGCTTTTTCTTCCGGTTGAAAGTGTCCCGCTGCTGCTCTGTAACAGTTTCAGCATAATGGTTCACCCGTTCTAGCAATACAGAAGTCAGGGTATCGAGGTCTTCAATTGTGTATTTCTTTACTTCAAGGTTCAATTGGTAAGCAATCCCTTTCCGGTTATAGTTCAGCCCCCACAATAGATTAAAGCTGACGTAGAGGAAGAGAAAAATGAAAATACCCTGCTGTAGGGCAAGAATGAAATATTTCCTGTTCAGTTTGCGCTTAAACAGGAGCCTGAAAAAGGTACATACCTTATAAACAATAATGATTATCAGTGCGATGTACAGAATATCACCAATACTGATGGGTATCCATCCCAACAGAAACCGCAACACTTTTGATATGACAGGGTAAACACCCCTGGTATAATTAGCCTCCACCCAGCCGGGATACCAGGAGACAAATTTGATAAGAATGGTAAGCAAGATGAGAAGCACCCACATCTTGCTTTTCATCAGCCTGGTGAATAAACGCCGCAGAATCTGTCGCAAAGCATTAATTATTAATAGTTAAGGAACGGGGTTAAAAGTAATAAGTTTTCCATAAAAAAAACAAAAATGGTCTGCTCATTTTACCTGATTTTACATACCTTTGCCTCCCGATTTTTTTCAGGAAATTGAATAGTCATGAGCCGTCGCCGGGAGTTTGAAATAGCGTTTGTAGGGTTGAAACCCGGAGTGCATGAATATAACTATTCAATTGACGATAAGTTCTTTGAGCCTTTTCAGCAGCAAGACTTTCATCATTGCAAAGCAAATGTGAAGTTACTGCTCGATAAAAAAAGTAGTTTTATGCTGCTGAGGTTTGAGGTAGGCGGAACGCTGGAAGTTACCTGCGACCGCTGCAACAGCAACCTTCCGCTTGAGTTGTGGGATGAGTTTAACATTACAGTGAAGATGGTGGAAGATCCTGAACTGATGAATGACCAGGAAGAAGACCCGGATGTGTATTACATCAGTCATGGCGAAAGTCATCTTGATGTTGCCAACTGGATTTATGAATTCATCAACCTGAGCATACCGATGCAAAAAGTTTGTTCGTTTGAAAATATGGACGGACCACATTGCAATAAATCGGCAAAAGATTTGCTCAAAAAGCTGGAAAAAGAAGAAAAGGCAGCAGAAGAAAACCCTATTTGGAAAGGTTTAGAAAAATTTAAAAATTTAGATAATTAATAAACACTGGGAAATTGAGGAATTGGGAAATTTCGAAATTTCACTTTTCAAAATTTCAAAATTGTAAGTTATGCCAAATCCGAAACGCAGACACAGTCAGCAAAGAAGTGCAAAACGCAGAACACACTATAAAGCTGCATCTGCCACATTATCAACAGACAGTACAACAGGCGAAACACACCTGCGTCACCGTGCCCACGTTAGTGAAGGCAAACTTTACTATAAAGGAAAAGTGGTGGCAGAAAATTCTCCTGTTAAGAAATAACTGTTTCTGAAACAATACTGAATTCCAAATTCACCAGGTACTCATTCCGGGTGGAATTTGGAATTTCTATTTAAAGGTATTTGTAAATTCACAGTTGAAATTCAACAACTATGGTGATTGGTATTGACATGATGGGTGGCGATTTTGCACCTCTTGAAGCCGTTAAGGGCCTGAAACTTTTTCAGGAACAGCAACAGCCTGTGTCCCTGCTATTGCTGGGTGACGAGAATGCCATCAATCCGTTATTGTCTGAATATAATATTGATAAGACCAGCATCAGTGTAGTTCATGCACCACAGGTGATTGGTATGCACGAACACCCCACAAAGGCATTGAAAGAAAAACAACAGTCATCTATCGCCGTAGGCTTTCATCTGCTGGCAACCGGTAAGATGGATGCTTTTATCAGTGCCGGTAATACCGGTGCCATGCTCGTTGGCTCTCTTTTCAGTATAAAAGCTATTGAAGGTGTAATCAGGCCTACTATTTCTACCGTTATTCCAAAACTGGACGGCAGCACTGCCCTGCTGCTTGATGTGGGGCTGAATGCCGACTGCAAGCCTGAACAACTGAACCAGTTTGCCATCATGGGTTCTGTTTATGCCCAGTTAGTGTTAGGGATTGATACGCCCAGGGTAGGCTTGATGAATGTAGGCGAGGAAGAGGGAAAAGGCAATCTGCTGGCGCAGGCCACCTATCCCCTCTTAAAAGAAAACAGGCATATCAACTTTGTTGGGAATATTGAAGGCCGTGATGTGCTTACGGGAAAAGCTGATGTTATGGTATGCGAGGGCTTTACCGGCAATATCATTCTGAAACTGGCCGAATCATTATATGACATCAACAAAACCCTGAACACAGAAAATGCTTATTTCGGCAGGTTCAACTTTGAAAACTATGGAGGCACTCCGGTGTTAGGTGTGGCAAAACCTGTCATCATCGGCCACGGAATCTCCGGCGAGAGGGCATTCATGAATATGATTAAACTGGCAAAACTGATGCTGGAAAAAGATGTCATGGGGAAAATGAGAGAAGAACTTTCATAATCCTTCTAAAATACCCTAAAAAAGGTATTCATCTTCAGTTCCTGCTTTTATATCTTTAGTAAAATGTCATCATCTTGAAAACAGGAATTCTTTTCTCTTTTTTAGTAATGCTAGGTACACAGCTTTACGGTCAACCGCTTAACGACAGTATAGCTCCGGTTGAAACCAGAAAATTGTCTCCCGCAATACAAAAATTGCAACTCAATGTGGGCCCCAAAAAGGTTCCTGTAACCATCTATAAGTTTGGGGACGTTAATGATGTGGTGTGCTTTAACATGCATGATAATGAATTTACCTCAGTGGAAGCAGCAAAACAGGTTTTATCTGAAAGAGGTGGCCTGATTATAAAAATTGAAAACAAAAAACAGCGGTTCATTAATTTCAAGCTCAACAATAAGACTTATACATTCGATGCCAACCGCATTTTCTCCAGAGAAGGAATTGAACAAACCCTTCGTGACAGGGGCCGTTACTCTCCAGCAGCTGCGGTTGAGGTGGAAACCTTTGCACAAAAATTGCTGTCATTAATTCCTGATACCGCATCATGCGTTGTAGCATTACATAACAATTTCGATGGAGATTTTTCAATAAAAAGTTACACAAATGGTGGCAGCAGGCAAGCCGATGCAAAAGATGTATATGAGGACAGTTTGCAGGATGCTGATGATATTGCATTGACAACCGACAGTATCCTGTTTAGAAAAATGGCCGGCTTTGGCTACAACTCTATTCTGCAGGATAACATTAACGTAAAAAAGGATGGCTCACTGAGTGTTCATTACGGAGAAAAAGGGAGACGTTATATAAATATTGAAACCGAACATGGCAGTGTACAGAAATACGTTGAAATGCTTGCAAAACTTTATGATATTCTGGCTGAAGAAAAACTTTCAAAGGCAGTTCCCGAAACAGCTCCGCAGGAATATCCAAAGATTTCCGAAAAAACTGTTGATAATTAATAGAAAAAGTTTTGGTGCAAAAGCTTCAGAACTGTATTTTTGCACCCCGTTCTGAAAAACAACAGAACGGAAAAGGTTGTCTGAAAAGACTCCTTCGGAGATCTCGTAGCTCAGTTGGTAGAGCATAACACTTTTAATGTTAGGGCCCTGGGTTCGAGTCCCAGCGGGATCACAAAAGAGGCTGACTTGATAAAAGTCAGCCTCTTTTTTTATCAGTTTCCTTTCCGGATTGTACTTTTTTAAAGTACTTTGTACCAATAAATTAAAATTAATATGGCTGATTTTTTTAAAGATAAAGTGGTGGTGGTCACTGGCGGCACCGACGGAATCGGAAAGGCATTAGTTGAGTCTCTGCTTCGCAAGGGAGCCAAAGTATCAACATGTGCCAGAAACAGCGACAAACTATATGCCCTGCAAACAGCTAACCCTTCTTCCCCGCTGCATACCATGGTGGCTGATGTAAGTAATGAAAATGAATGCCGCCGCCTGATGGAAATGACCATAAAAATGTTTGGAGGTATCGATGTGCTCATCAACAATGCCGGTGTTTCCATGAGGGCCCTATTAAAAGATGCAGAAACTTCCGTTATAAAGAAAGTGATGGAAATTAATTTCAATGGCACACTTTACTGCACCAAATATGCACTTGATTCTATCATTGAAAGAAAAGGAACCATTGTCGGAATATCCTCGATTGCCGGCTATCGTGGTTTACCCGGCAGAAGCGGATACTCTGCAAGCAAGTATGCTGTTCAGGGTTTCCTGGAGGCCATTAAAACAGAACTGATGTACGATGGTGTGCATGTAATGTGGGTATGCCCCGGCTTTACCACAAGTAACATACGCAACGCAGCTTTGGATAAAACAGGACAATCGCATGGTGAAACACCTATGGATGAAAGCAAGATGATGAGTGCAGAAGAGGTGGCTGCCAGAATTGAAAAGGCCATCGAAAAAAGGAAAAGGACTTTAGTACTCACTTTTACCGGCAAGCGAACTGTTTTTATGCAAAAGTTTTTCCCTAAGCTGGCTGATAAACTGGCCTATAAATTTTTCTTTCAAGATGGGAAACTGGTGAAATAGTTTAGTTGTTGCTTTGTCAATATTGAAAAACTTAAATTTCAAAGGATAATTTCATAAACAGGAAATCATAACCCGAAACACCTAAACCAACAAATGCCTTTACTAACCTTAACATCCGACATTGGCAGTCCTGACTACCTCGTTGGCGCTGTTAAGGCGCAACTGCTGCAGCTTAATCCTGAGTTTAATATTATTGATATCACACACAACATACCGCCGTTCAATTATCCCCAGGCGGCCTATGTGTGCCGCAGTGCCCTGAAAAACTTTCCTGAATATTCTTATCATCTCATCCTCGTCAACCTTTTTGAAAAAAAACCAGAGCAACTGCTCCTGGCCTTCCATCATAACCAATACCTGCTTTGCGCAGATAACGGATTGCTCACAATGATTCTTGAAGAAAAGCCAGAGATGGTGATGGGCATTCCGCTTGATACAACCGCAGAGCTGAACACCACGTACCTTACCTCTGTAATGGGAATGGTGGTTAACAAACTTGTAAATGGCGAGCCCATAAGAAGCATTGGCAACCCGGATGTAGTATATATGGAAAAAAGGCACCTGAAACCCATACTGGACAATAATGTAATTGAAGGACAAATTGTATTTATCGACAGTTTTGAAAATGTGATTGTCAATATCACCCGGGAACAATTCGAAGAGCAAAGACAAGGGCGTCGCTTCAGAATTGTTTTTAAACGGGACGAGGTAATTGACCGCATCAGCACCAGTTACGCCGATGTTCCCGAAGGTGAAAAGCTGGCCCTGTTTAACAGTGCTGGTCATCTTGAAATAGCCATCAATAAAGGCAACGCTGCGGGTCTCTTTGGCCTCGAGGGATTTTCAGAAAAAATGATGCAGAGCAAACTTTCTTACCAAACGGTAAAGATTTACTTTGAGTAATCGAAAATTGGCCGGCAAAAGCCTGGCTATTATCACCCATTTCTTAAACTATTTTTAACCCTTATTTACCCTATTTTTGCTTTCTTCAATCCCCGATAATCCCGGGATTTAATCTGACGTAAAAACTAATTGAATTTATGAACTTCAGGAAAGTCAATAACATTACCGGATGGGTAGTATTTCTGATTGCACTTGCCACTTATTTCCTAACCCGTGAAGCAAGAGGCAGTCTGTGGGATACTGGTGAATTTATCGCCAGTGCAAAAGGTGTTCAGCTTCCCCACCCTCCAGGTGCCCCATTGTTTGTACTATTGGGCCGGTTATTCATCATACTGTTTGGCGACTCGCCGCAAACAGCAGCAGCCGGTGTCAACTTCATGAGTGCTTTGGCCAGTGCTGCCACCATTCTGTTTCTTTTCTGGAGTGTAACCCACTTTGCCCGCAAAATGTTTGTGGGTGTTGGTGAAGAACTCAATCAAAGCCAGTTGTTCACCACAATGTCTGCTGGTGTTGTTGGTGCATTGGCTTATACCTTCAGCGATTCGTTCTGGTTCAGTGCTGTAGAAGGTGAGGTATATGCCCTTTCTTCATTTTTCACTGCCCTCGTATTCTGGGCAATGCTGAAATGGGAACATGCCGATGAACATGCCGGCAACGACCCCGGGGCCCGTGCCCGCAGCGACCGCTGGATTGTTTTTCTTTTCTTCATGATGGGGTTATCTATCGGTGTTCACCTGCTGAACCTGCTGGTAATTCCTGCCATTGTAATGGTATATTACTACCGCAGATATACACCAACAACAAAAGGTGCCATTTGGGCATTCATTATTGGCTGCGCCATTACAGGTATTGTTCAGTTAGGGGTTATTCAGTACTCGATGAAAGCAGCTGGAGTATTTGATGTGTATTTTGTTAATAAACTTGGAATGCCATTTTTCTCAGGCTTTGCTATTTATTTCCTCGCAGTTGCGGCTACAATATTCTGGGCATTGAAGATGAATGACAAAACCACGCAAACCAAAATCATAATCTGGTTCAATGTTTTCGTGTTGCTTGCAGCACTTCCCTTCTTTGCTTCTAGAGGCGCAGGACTAACCAGTTCTGGCTTTATTAATTTTTTGTTGCTGGCCGGCATTGCAACAGTTGCTGGATACTTCTTTAAAATTTCCGGATTGAAAGTTCTCAAACTTTCTTTGTGGTCTTATGCCTTCATGATGCTCGGATACTTCATGTATTTCACTACCATGATAAGGTCAAATGCCAACCCTTCGGTTGACATGAACAATGTTGATAATCCTATCAACCTTGTTTACTACCTGAGCCGTGAACAATATGGCGAAGCACCGCTGGTATATGGTCCGCATTTCGCTGCCGAATACCGTGATGCGGATGGCGACAATATGGTTGACATGAAAGAAGGAGAAATGAAATATGTGAGAGGGAAGGATAAATATATTCCTATTGGCCGTGACAGGAAGCCCCAATACGAGAACAGCGACATGCAGCTCTTCCCAAGGATTTGGGACAGCAGCAACGATCAGTACCATGCTGATTTCTATGCTGAATGGCTCAACCTGGAGCAGGATCAGCAGACAGGAAGATATGAACCTCCCAGTTATGCAGATAACATGAACTGGTTCTTTACGTACCAAATGGGGCTGATGTACTGGCGCTATTTTATGTGGAATTTTGCCGGCAAACAAAACGATGTGCAGGGACTTGGCAATAAAAGGGATGGCAACTGGATCAGCGGCATTTCATTTATTGACAACCAAAGACTCGGAGATCAATCCAAACTCCCCGAATCACTTAAAAAGAACAAAGCCCATAATAAATTGTACATGCTTCCATTCATTTTGGGAGTCATCGGTTTTGTGTACCAATTCTTCCGTAACCGGAAGGACTGGGTTGTAAACTTCTTGCTGTTCTTTTTCACCGGCATTGCCGTTGTTCTATACTTAAACCAACCAGGTAACCAGCCCCGTGAACGGGACTATGCCTATGTTGGTTCTTTCTATGCATTTGCCATCTGGATAGGTCTTGCTGTTGTTGCATTTGTAAAACTGGCAAAAGAAAGTGCCAACAAAGAAATGTTCCAGAACAACCTGATTTTTGGCAGTGTGCTCACATTCCTTGTATCGTGGATGAGTGGTATGCCTGGTACAAACGGAAACGCTATTCTTGCGGCATTAATGATTACAGCACTGTTTGCCATTGTTCTTACAGCAGTCACATTCCTCGCCAGAGTTTTGTCTGGTGATGGAAAAAACGACGGGCTTGTAAACATAACTGCTGCCGCTTTTTGTATAGTAACACCACTCCTTATGGCCCAGCAGGAATGGGATGACCACGACCGCAGCCATAAAACAACCGCACCTGATCTGGCGAAGGATTATCTTGAAAGCTGTGCCCCCAACGCTATCATTTTTACTTTTGGTGATAACGATACGTATCCGCTTTGGTATGCACAGGAAGTGGAAGGTGTGAGAAAAGACATCCGTGTTATAAATAACAGTCTGTTAGGCATCGACTGGTATATCAACCAGCTTCGTTACAAAGTAAATAATGCTGACTCATTGGATGTAATATGGAGCGAAGAACAAATTGAAGGCCACAACCGTGAATATATGAGGTACAGGCCGCAAGGCGATCAGAACCAGTATTACGACCTGATGTATATCATGAAAGATGAGCTGGGCAAACCATTCCTTGATGATGAAACCGGAAGAGATGTTGGTTCAGGTGTTTGGCCTGTATCAAAACTGAAAGTTCCTGTTGATGTTGACCTGGTAAGGAAGAACGGAACTGCTAATCCGGAAGACAGCGTACTTTCTGAACTTAGATTTGATATACCAGAAAATAAGCTGAGCGGTGGCATGATGCGTAATGACCTGATTATTCTGAATGTAATCGCCTCAAATAAATGGCAGCGTCCGATTTACTTTACCGCTCCGATTGGAGAACTCGGATTTGGTCAATACCTGAGAAAAGACGGCCTTGCATACAGACTGGTACCTGTTGCCAATAAATTCCCGCAACAAAACTGGCTTGTTGAGCAGGCATTGCGCCAGGCAAGACTGGGTGGCACACAAATCAGGGACAATAACAATGACACAATGGCTAAAAACCTGCTGACCAAATATGAGTTTGGTGGTGCCGGCAGAAAAGGCATGTATTATGATGAAGAGAACCGCCGTCACCTGCTCAACATCCGTGCTGTATATGGCGAAGCAGCAGGTAATCTTGCCGATGCAGGTAAAAAAGATCTTGCCCAAAAACTGCTGGATAAAGTGGAAGCCGGTATCAATCCCGAGAACCTGCCTTATGGAATGGTAAGCAGGTATAGCAGCCATAACCAGACAAGTCTCTTGTATCTGGAAGCCTGCTACAAAGCCGGAAAAACAGAACTGGCCGAGAAAGTAAGAAAAGACCTGATGAAAGACATGCAGGAACAACAGGCTTATTACAACTATCTGAAAGATAACCGTTCTGAAATGTATGAAAGCTTAAGAAATGAAGACCTCATAAACGGGCTTATGATACAAATAACAGATGAGGTAGTGAAAAAATATACTCAAAAACCGCAGGCAACTTCATCTGCTGAAGGACAAACGCAAATTACTGCTCCTTCAAAAGATTCACTATGATTAAGACTTAATTAACTTGAATAAAAAAAGCCAGCTTCAATGAAACTGGCTTTTTTTATTATCAGTATTTTTCGGTTTCAACAGACTGGATGTCTTTCAGCATAGTCAACACTTCTGTCAGCCGCATCAGTGGTATGCCAACTTCTATATGACAGAAAAGTTGTAAATCCTGTTTGTACATGATACAGTCAAATTGTTTTACAATCCGCATTACATCATTCATTTGCATATAATTAAAATGCAGCCTGTAATTTGATAACACAGGTTTCTGTACAGAAGGAGTTATTTGCAAAGCCAGAGCTGCGGCACTTTTATACGCACTTATCAATCCCGGTACACCCAGTAATGTTCCTCCAAAATATCGGACAACAATGATGAGTACGTTGGTAAGTTGCTTGCTGTCAATCTGCCCTAGTATGGGTCTGCCTGCAGTGCCGGAAGGTTCTCCGGCATCGCTAACCCTGTAATTAGTACCATCAAGCCCTAACCTGTAAGCGAAGCAATGATGTGTTGCCTTTGGGTGCTCTTTTTTAATGGCGGCGAGTTTTTCCTTAAAATCTTCCGTGTCTTTTAGTGGATATACATAAGCAAGAAACTTGCTGCCACGGTCTTTATATTCTGCAACAGAAGTTTTTTCTATCGTACTGTAATAATAATTATTCTTTTCGCTGCTCATTCGCTTTTCAGTCTTTATTCTGTTTCCGGTAAATAAGAATATGGTCGCCGGCTAAATTAATTTCATCAGTTTTCTTAACCTGGGCAGGTAAAAAAGGGGCTGCAAGCCCCTCTCCTGCAAAAATATCTTTACTCCTGATTACCCTGATTTCAGCCCACATATCTTCATCAATAAAAGCCTGCAACAACCGGGCACCTCCCTCCACCAATACACTTTGAATATTCTGCTGATAAATCACCCTGCAGATTTCTTCCACCAAACCTGTCTCTTTATTCATCTTCACAAAAAGCACATTACCTTCCTCGGCTTCTTTTACTGTGTTAAGGATAATCGTTTTTTGCTTCCCGTCAAAAATATTCAGTGAAAGCGGCAATCGCAGGTTTAAGTCCAATATTAGCCGGACCGGAGATTTTCCGCTCCAAAGCCTTGTGTTCAGTTGCGGGTTATCGTTAAGGGCTGTATTGGTTCCTACCAAAATAGCTGCTTCTTCACTTCGCCAGCGATGTACCAGCCTGTTAGAAAGATGGTTGCTGATAAGTAACCGCTTGCCATCTGTCCCGGAGATTTTGCCATCAGCAGTTTCCGCCCATTTAAGTACTATATATGGCCGTTTCTTTTCTTGACAAATAAAAAAACGTCTGTTCAGTTCCCTGCACTCATTTTCTAAAATGCCAACCGTTACATCAACTCCTGCTGATCGAAGTCTCTCAATTCCTTTTCCATTGACCGCCTCAAAAGGATCACGGCAACCGATTACAACTTTTGGAATTCTATACTTGATAATCAGGTCGGCGCAAGGAGGTGTCTTTCCAAAGTGAGCACAAGGTTCGAGAGAAACATAGAGGGTTGATTCAGCTATATCATTTTCAAATCCATTTTTAACCGCCTCATTTATACAATTCACTTCGGCATGGGCCTCTCCGTATTTTTTATGCCAGCCTTCTCCTATTATACAGTCATTATGCACCAGCACTGCACCAACCATCGGATTTGGAGCAACCAGCCCGGCTCCTTTTACTGCCAGTTCAAGACATCGGTGCATGTAAATCCGGTCGTTCATGATACGGACAAAAGTAAATGAATTATGTTTGCGGGTATGACAATAAAGGAAGCCGGTAAAATATGCTTTGAAAGCCTGACCGCTTTGTACACGGAAGGAGAAGCTACCGCCATTACTGAAATTGCGATGGAATATATAAGCAAGAAAGGCAGAAATGAGTTACGGCTTTTTGCTGATCAAAAATTGACAGAGTCGCAAGAACAGCAGCTTTACAACATACTTAAAAGGCTGCAGGCATTTGAACCAATTCAGTATATAATAAATGAAGCCTGGTTTTATGCAATACCATTTTATGTTGATGAAAATGTTCTCATTCCCCGGCCAGAGACCGAAGAACTGATTCACTGGATTATTACAGATAATCTAAAAACGAATTCTCCTTTAAGGGTCCTGGATATTGGAACCGGCAGCGGATGTATTCCCGTCTCTTTAAAAAGAAAATTCACTGATGCAGAAGTGTGGGGCTGCGATATTAGCGATGGAGCTTTATCTGTGGCCAAAAAAAATGCCCTTGCCAATAATGTTTCTGTTCGTTTTATCCAACTTGATTTTCTGAATCCTGAGCAGTGGAAATCATTGCCTGTTTTTGACACTATCGTCAGCAATCCGCCTTATATCCCGGAACGGGACAAAACCACGATGCATTCCAATGTGCTGAATTATGAACCTCACCAGGCATTGTTTGTTCCGGATAATAATGCATTAGTTTTTTACAATGCCATTGCTGCGTTTGCCAAAGCACATTTATCACCAGGCGGACATATTTACCTTGAAATTCATGAGAGCCTTGGTAACGAAGTGGCCGCCTTATTTCTGAAAAACGGTTTCAAAACGGAACTCAAAAAAGATATGCAGCAGAAAGACAGGATGTTAAAATGCTCTTTTGCCAGTTAGTTGATAAAAAGCCTAAAATTCCATTTGGCGCAAAAGCCATCAAACCCTATTTTTGCACTCCCAAAACAGGATTGAGCTATGGTGTAACGGTAGCACTACAGATTTTGGTTCTGTCTGTTAAGGTTCGAATCCTTATAGCTCAACAGAATATAATATTAAAGCCCTGACATTCAGGGCTTTTTATTATTTAGGTAAAACATAGGTAAAACAAGTGCAGCTTAATCATAGCTTTAGAGTAACATTTTCAGAGCCAGCCAGAAATTCAGGGCTTTCTAAGAATATCCAATTTTCAAACCTGCTTCCTGCATCCTGAACATTTATTTTCATCAATATTATTTTTACACAAAATTCTTTTTCAAGCTCATTAATAATACCCATTACTTCTTCTTCTCTAACCTCCTTATTATCTACCTTGATAATTTTCTTTTCATATTCCAATTCGATACACAACCACCTTTCAGGCTTATCTTCTTGAAGTAACTTTTTCAACTTTTCTTTATCTCCATTTAGAATTGCACCTATCAGATCTCTTCTTTTAGAAATATTATTTTTCATATAATATTTTAATCATCAAACCATGAAGGAATTTTTTTTGCCACTTGCTCTAAATGTTCTTCTTTCATTATTGCCAGCATCTTGAAACTATCCATATAGCCCCCTAAATGCTTCATCAGCATATCAAGGGCCTTTAGCCTTATTGCCTCTGTTTCTCCATTAAAGGCAAGTCTTTTAATTTGAAGTACCACTTCCTTTAACTTAATTTCAGCATCTTCCTGAATCCTTCCCTGGCTTTCTTTTATCTCATTCATAATTTCAACATTTTTCAACAGTCTTTGGCCTTGTGAATATGCTGTCTTTTTTGAATAACCAGCCTCCAAAGCTGCTTCAGTTGCATTGCCACTTAGTAAGTATTCAGATATAAATCTGCTTCTTTTATGATTCACTTGGTAAGGCTTGTTTAATTAATAATTCAGAAACATCATACTTGCAAGGGCTGTCAGAAGTGATTTTCTTCCAATTATAGCCTATCTGCCTTCTTCTGCTTTTCTTGTCATCCTTTGTCAATATTTCAGCCGGAATAGCTTTTATCTTTTGTTTAATCAAGTCTTCAGCTTTGCAAGGAAGAAGACTTTCATATTCTTTAAGTATGATTAAAGGAATAGTGGAAGAAGTAAGCTGCTTCTTATTCCTCAATTCTATTGTTTTTGCTTTCATGATAGACTGGTATTTTGTGACAAGGTCCTTATCACAGGTATTTTGAAATTCAGGCTTCAGTAATTCCCCCAAACTGATAAGGCTTTTCTTGAAACATACATCAGGCTTCTTATAATGGTTTTCAATTTTAAGATAATTACTGAAAGGTGAATAACCATAATCAGAAGAAAGCCTTGCCCTGTCATCCCTGCTTAATTTGTCCTTCAGGTTCTTACCTGCATCATACAGCTTCACTCTTAAAGCCCTATCTTCAAAATATATTCCATTTTCAAAAGCCCTTGCCTTCATTCCTTTAATTTTCAAATGGCTAAGAAATACCTGCTTAACTGAAAAGGGAATTTCTAAAGTTGTACCATATTCAAAAGCTTTCATTTCAGCTTTCTGAAGATCAATTTCTAAAACTTCAGATAAGTGATTAATGCCATTCCTAAAATCTTCAGGTCTGCTTATGAAATTTTGCCCTGCTATGAAATAAGGAATGCTTCCTTTTACTTTCATCTTACCAGCTTCATGATTTAGCCAAACCTCAACAGCATTACAGCCTTCATAAATGAATTTATTCCACCCTGAAGCAGTATAGCCAGCTTCATGATTCAAATAATCTAAGCAAGGCTTATCTTTGCCAAGATTCATGACTGCTTCTATGTAGTCAAAATTCATTTATATCCAACTTAACAGGCCCTTTCCAGGGCTTGTTCTTTTATATGCCTATGAAAATACTTTAACACCTCATTTTTGCTTTCCACTAAGGATTTGAATAGATGAATTTCTAAAATATCATTACAGGGCTTAAACAAGATGAATAAATCATTACTGCTTTCAATCCTGCCCTTATCATTGCTTATTCCTA
>CALLZY010000167.1 GCA_937858715.1 uncultured Chitinophagaceae bacterium
GCCGGGATAAGCATAAGCAGTCAGCTGGCGGAACTACAAAATATCCACCAGCTCAACCTGGAAATACAATATTGAATATGGTGGAATTGTATTATACCCCGTACAACCATAAGCAAGCGTCGAAGGAATAATAAGCTTGATAATTCCGCCCTTTTGAATTAAAGGAACTCCCAGTTGCCAGCCCGGAATTGTGGTTGCCAGCTGAAAAGTTACCGGGTTAGTGGTTGTCTGGTCAAAAATGGTACCATCAAGCAATTTACCTACATACTTAGCTTTTACGGTCGATGTCAGCAAAGGGTAACCCCCAGAGCCGGGATTAATAACCTCGTAATATAAACCGGAGCTATGTTTTACGGTAGTCATACCGTTCAATGTTGCATAATTCTGCATAGAACTTTCTTCACTTTCAACTGTCTTTTCCTTGCAGGACTCATCTTTCATACAACCGTTGCCACCTGCAATCATCACCAGCATAAATGCTGCTAAGGCTAATTTCTTCATCTGTGCTTCTGCTTTTTAGGATTATTTTAAATAATTAAGTATCAGACCATATAACTGTCCGATTCGCTGCAAGATTACGCATTTCAGGGCAAATCTTTTTTGGCAAGAATTTCCCTGTAGTATTGTTCGTTTATCTCCCATTTATGGCGGGCAGAAAAGAACACAATGAACATAACAATCAGGACAGATGCAATCAGCACCATCAAAAAATTGTTAGAATTGGTATTAAACACCCTTGAGGCACCTTTGAACCAGTCTGAAAAAATATTAATCAGGATGGCTGCCACCATAACCGCAGCCATAGGAAGGCCGGCTGAAAGATAATGCCATACCGATTTTTTCTTTTCCCGGTTTTTTTCCCAGTATTCAATAAAGTCTTTTTCTTCTTTAGTGAGCATAATTCATACAAAATTAAAACAACCAATACCTTTTTGCTTGTATTGCCAGCCCAAAATAAGTATCTTTCGCTTCTAAATCCAAAGCTTTGAAAATAGCGTCTCTTCTTGCCCATTTTTTGTACACCCATAAAAAACTCGATTTACCGGGGATTGGAACATTTTTACTTGACACTGAAATCGTTACTGAAACTGAAAACACAAAGAACAAGCAAGTATTACTAGAAGGCGTTTCATTTATACAAAACAGTGCTACAAAGGAAGATGCTGTACTTATTGATTATATCTCGTCCCATACCGGTAAAATTAAACCCCTTGCATCGTCTGACCTCGAATCGCATCTTGAGCTTGCCAAGCAGTTCATAAATATTGGAAAACCTTTTCTTTTTGATGGAATAGGAACGATAGGAAAGATTAACAGGAATGAGTATGTATTTACTCCTGGCATCATGATTACAGAGCCTGCGCAGGAATATGTAAGTCATGAAACGCACCTCTCCCATGGTGCAGATTATCCTGCCGATTATAAGGAAGTATTCTATCGCAAAAAGGAAACTCCCGGGTGGAAAAGACCCATGTTCTTTATTCTTGGTATTGCCGGTATTGTGTTAGCTGTTTGGGGAGGATATACTGTATATAAAAACAGTACGGCTGACAACGAAAGTGGTACAGATGTAAGCGGGGTTTCTTCACAACCTGTACAAACTGATACAGTAACTGCCGAATTGAAGCCAGCAGATACTGGTCAAAATAATATTACCGCAATTGATACTGCTTTAAATACGGTTACAACACCTGCGATGCCAACTCCTTCCGGTTCTTATAAATTTGTTGTGGAAACGGCAGAAAGAGAAAGGGCTTTGGCAAGGTTTGATAAACTTAAAAACAGTTTCAAACTTCCAGTATTGATGGAGACCAAAGACTCGCTGTTATTCAAAATTTATTTTGTGCTGGCTGCGAATCCTGCTGATACATTAAGAATGATTGATTCACTGCAAAGGGCCTACACCCCGCCCGGGAAAAGGGCTTATGTGGAATAATAATCGTTCAAAGACAAAAAGTCAACCATCAGGTTGACTTTTTGTTGAGGTCCCGAGCGGATTCGAACCGCTGTAGGAGCTTTTGCAGAGCTCTGCCTAGCCACTCGGCCACAGGACCTTTTGTTATTTTCCTTTCATCTCAACTTAAAACAGACCTTACTTTTTTTCAGTAGTTTTGAATCAGAAAGGGGAGCAAATATACAGTATTTGCTCAAAAAAATTCACAATTAAACCCATTATATGAGCAGGATAGCAGAATCGGAACTGATAATAAATAACCGTGGCGCTGTTTATCATCTTGAACTGAGACCGGAAGAAATCGGAGGTACAGTAATCACTGTTGGTGACCCTGACCGGGTAGCTGAAGTGAGTAAGTATTTTGATAAGATTGAAGTAAAAAGACAGCACCGGGAATTTGTCTCACACACCGGCCTTGTTGGCAAAAAGAGAATAACAGTACTTTCCTCCGGTATTGGGCCAGACAATATTGATATTGTTCTTAACGAACTGGATGCCCTTGTAAATATCGACTTTGATACAAGAGAAATAAAAAAGGAACTTCGCTCCATTAACATTATCCGCATTGGTACATCGGGATCATTGCAGGCTGATATACCTGTTGACAGTTTTGTGGCTTCCACACATGGGCTTGGAATTGACAACCTGCTCAACTTTTACCGCCACGAACAAAATGAGCAGGAAAAAGAACTTCTTCACTCATTTATTACACATACCCAGATTCACACTCAAATAGGGAATCCATACATTACCAGTTGTGCCGCATCCCTGATAAAGCATTTTGTAAAAGACTTCCACCAGGGAATTACTGTTACCTGTCCGGGTTTTTATGGCCCCCAGGGAAGAGTATTAAGACTCGGCATCAAAAATCCTGAGCTGGTTAACCGGCTCACCGATTTTCGCTTTGGTCAGCACCGCATTACCAATTTTGAGATGGAAACATCAGCCATTTATGGACTTGGGAAACTGTTAGGCCATAACTGTCTTGCAGTAAATGCAATTGTAGCCAACAGGGTCAGGAAAGAGTTTTCAAAAGACGGGAAAGCTGCCGTAGAGAACCTCATCAAGAAATTTATTGAAATATTCGATGCGAGCATATAGTTGCTCCAAAATATGAACTGTGACTATGACTGTACATTTTTACAAATACCAGGGAACAGGAAACGACTTTATCCTCGTTGACAACCGTGATAATAGTTTTGCATTAACCACAGAACAGATTCGTCATTTATGTGACCGCCGCTTTGGTATAGGAGCAGATGGGCTGATGACATTAAATGAAAAAGAAGGCTACGATTTTGAGATGAAATACTATAACTCTGATGGCCGGGAAGGCAGCATGTGCGGAAATGGAGGCCGTTGTATAGTAAAATTTGCTTACCATCTGGGTGTTCACAGAGCTTTGTACCGTTTTCTCGCCGCAGATGGCGATCATGAAGCAGAAATTGACATCAGTGGTATTGTATCACTGAAGATGAAAAACGTACAGAAAATTACCAAGTATCATAATGACTTTGTTCTTGATACAGGTTCTCCGCATTATGTCAAACTGGTTGGCAATGTTATGCAGTTGGATGTTTACAAAAAAGGACATGAAATCCGCAACAGCAAAGATTTCAGAGAGAGCGGCATCAATGTAAATTTTGTTGAGCAGGATATAAATAATGATAAAATCACAGTGAGGACTTTTGAGCGGGGTGTTGAAAATGAAACTTATTCCTGTGGCACCGGTGTTACCGCTTCTGCACTTGTTTGCTACCACAACGAGATTGGTTTCAACGAAGTGGAAGTAAAAACATTGGGAGGAAAACTGACCGTTGAGTTTGACAGAACAGAAGATGACCAATTTAACAATATATGGTTATGCGGCCCTGCTGAAAGGGTGTTCGAAGGGGAAATTACTTTTGAGTAACCTGATAAGTTTATTTTAATATTCCCAGACCCTAAGCCTTACCTTTGCGGCGGCTTATGATTCATTACTTCAAAAATATCAACCAGGAAATAACAGAGATTGACAAACCTGAAAAAGGTTCATGGGTAAATGTATTGCCACCTTTAAAGCAGGAAGAATTCTCTGAGTTGTCTGATACCCTGGAAATCCCTATTGACTTTCTTACAGACTCACTCGATATTGATGAAAGAAGCCGTTTTGAAGAAGATGATAATGTAAAGCTTATCGTCATTAAAACCCCTACTGAGAACAATTCATTCAACGACAGCGATGCTTATTATATAACTATCCCAATCTGTATAATATTAACCCACAACCAGATTGTAACAGTTAACTCTTTTGAAAACCCCGCTATTAAGAAGTTCCTGAATACTTTCCAGAACCGCCATGCAGACAGAAAAAACATGATGGTGTTGAAAGTATTTGAGAAGATAGTGCAGAACTTCATGGAGCACCTGAAAGAAATCAACCAGCGGCGCAATATTTTTGAGCAGAAGCTCTACGATTCCAGTAAGAATGAGCACCTGTTTGAGCTGATGCGTATCCAGAAAAGCCTTGTTTATTTTGTGACAGCACTCCGTTCCAACGAAATGCTGATGATGAAAATGGAGCGTACCAATTTCCTGGGCCTAACTGAAGACGAAAAAGAAATACTGAACGACCTTATCGTAGATAACTCTCAGGCCCTTGAGATGGCAAATATTTATACAAATATCCTGAGCAGTACTCTGGATGCATTTGCCAGCATCATTGCCAACAACCAGAACGAAGTCTTAAAAAGACTTTCTGTTATTACAATCGTCTTAACTGTACCAGTTTTAGTTGCCAGTATCTATGGCATGAACGTCCCTATCCCTTACCAGCATTCTAATCTGGCTTTCTATATGCCTGTTGGATTATCGCTGATTATTTCACTGGTTGTAGGCTGGTTTTTCCTTCGTAAAAAGATTTTCTGATGAGCCGTTTTAATATAAGGGTGTATGGTCTGCTGATGAACGAGCAGCGGCAGGTTTTAGTCAGCGATGAGCTGATCAGGGGAATGTATATTACCAAGTTTCCGGGTGGCGGTCTTGAGTTTGGTGAAGGAACCAGAGATTGCCTCCGCCGTGAATTTTTAGAAGAGATGAACCTGAAAGTAGAAATAGGAAATCATATCTATACAACTGATTACTTTCAGATGTCAGCCTTTAATCCGGAGCACCAGATTATTTCCATTTACTACACTGCCAAAGCCCTTGAAAATATAGAAGCTCCTCTCCGGGAAAAGCCATTCGATTTTGACGAAAGGGAAATGAAGAAATACCAGGAAACCCGGGAAACAGAAACTTTCCGCTTCATTAACTGGGAAGATTTTTCACCCGAGTGCTTAACACTTCCGATTGATAAAATTGTGGCCGGCCTGATAAAAAACAACCATTAACATCATTCATCCTGCATAGCAGCCTGCTTCATCTCAGCCGCCTTTTCATGTCCCAGGTATTTCTCAATGGCACTATGTACCAGATAAATAACCGGCGTTAACAATACTGCTACCAGAAATTTGTAGATGTAGTTAACTAAACAGATTGCCAGTAACTGGTCAATCGGCCAGGGCTTCCCCTGCCCTTTTACCAGCATTGGATAAAAATAGAAAGCTATAAACAGCACCACAAAACTATCAATCAACTGAGATATTACCGTTGAGCCGGTTGCCCGCAACCATATCTTCTTTTCACCGGTAATTTTTTTAATTTTATGAAAAACGAAAACATCCAATAACTGTGCAAATAAAAAAGCAGTCATTGATGCAATGATAATGCCCAGCCCCTGGCCATAAATACCGTTAAAGGCAGTGTTCATATTTTCAATACCGTTCTCCTGCTTGCTGGTTACCCACCAGCTGTTTGGTGAAGTTTGTATAGCTCCAAACACCATCAGGAATCCGAAACCAATAAGTATAATGGTCAGCCAGCTAAGAAATCTGACACCTTTGGGGCCGTAGTACTCATTGATAATATCTGTCATGATAAATACAACCGGCCATAATATAACTCCGCATGTAAGGTTGAAAGAATAAGTGCCTCCAAAAAGATGAATAGATACTGGTTTCAGTCCAAGCGTCTCTTCCAATGAAAAAATTTTCACCCCAATAAACTCTGCAATAAGAGCATTGGTGATGAAAACACCGGCAAGTACGAGAAAAAGCCTTGTTGGTTTACTTTTTATGATAGTATGGATCATTCAGATAGAATATGTAATAGATAAACACTAAAAAGAAAAGAATGTTTGCAACTATTACCCACCGGGGAACAACGTTGCTGATTTTCTTGCCCAGCAAAATCATCACCGAGTAAATAAGATTTGTTACAGGAAGCAGCAATCCTCCAATTACATAACCAATAATAATGACGGTGGAAGAAAAGGCTTCATCAATCTCCGTTTTTAACATAGCCAGTACCAGCCAGATCAAAATGCAAATGCCTGAAATAAAAGCTAATCTCGATAAAAATAAAAGCCAGCGCATCGGGTGATTTTAGTCTAAAATAGCATTATTTTGTCAGCCAAATACGGATGATTTATGAACAATCCCCTGCTGAAGAAACTTCTTCCCCATGCTATTGCTTTGGTGCTGTTTGTTGCTGTTTCAATGATATTTTGCTGGCCTGCTATGGAAGGCAATGTGCTCAACCAGCATGACAATGTGGGCTGGAAAGGGATGGCGCAGAATGCTTTTGAGTATAAAGAAAAAACGGGACATTTCCCTTTATGGAACCCAAACCTGTTCAGCGGAATGCCAAACTACCAGGTGGCAATGGAAGGTAAATCAATCATTCCTGATACAATCAAGATACTGTCATTAGGACTTCCTAAGCCAGTTAACTTTTTCTTTCTGGCCTGTGTTTTCTTTTATGTTCTTACGCTGGTATTGCGTGTAAGACCGGTTGTGGGAATGCTGACCTCAGTAGCTTACGCATTCTCGACTTATAATCCTGTTATTGTTGCTGCCGGACATGATACACAAATGCTTGCTACCGCATTTATGCCGCTGGTTATGGCCGGTCTGATCAGTATTTACGAGAAAAAATACTGGCTTGGTCTGGCACTTACTACTTATGGTGCATTTCAGCAGATTTCTGTTAACCACTTGCAGGTAAGCTATTATTTCTTCCTGATTGCAGCTTTTGTAACCATTTTCTACGTTGTGAAGTGGGTTCGGGAAAAAGACTGGAAACACCTGAGTATTGCAGGGGCATTAGCAATCATATCTGCAGTCATTGCTATTGCCGGAAATGCACTGGTGCTGAAAACAACTTCGGAATACAGCAAGTTTACTATGCGGGGAGGAAAAGACGTGGAGATAGAAGGTGACACGGTGAAAGCTGCAAAGACTAAAGGATTAGATACCAGCTATGCGTTTGAATACAGCCTTGGCAAAGCCGAAACATTTACGCTGCTGATGCCAAATGCGTTTGGCGGTGGCAGCTATGCAAGATTTGGAGAAGGTTCAAAAGTGGCAAAGAAACTGATTGATGAAGGTGTACCTGAAAATAATGCAGAACAGATTGCCCAAAGTATGCCAAAATACTGGGGAAAGATATTTACTGCCGGGCCAGCCTATCTCGGAGTTATTATTTTCTTGTTGGGCCTTATCGGTTTTGTGATTGTAAGAACCCCACTGCGCTGGGGATTATTAGCCGCAACAGTGCTTGGTATTTTCATGACATGGGGAAAAAACTTTGCTGGCTTTAATGTGTTCCTGTTTGAGCATCTTCCTTTATATAATAAGTTCCGGGCACCGTCTTTTGCACAGGTGATTCCGCAACTTACGATGGCAATAATGGCAGCACTTACCATCCAGCAGATTTTATTCAAAGAAAACAGCAGGAAGTTCCTTCAGGATAATATTAAGCCCATACTTTATACCCTTGGCGGACTTTTTGCCATACTTGCGCTATTATACATAGGAATGGATTATAGCAGTGATGTGGACAAGCAGATTATTGCAAGTTACAAAGAACAAAGCGGTTCGGATACTTTTGGCAGAACGATTGTGTCTGCCCTGAAAGCTGAACGCAAAGCAATGTTTGGCGGCCAGATTTTAAGAGCTCTGGGAATTGCTGCATTGGCAGCAGTTGTTATCTATTTATTCTTAAAAGAGAAGATAAATGCTGTTATTGCAGCCGTATCGTTGCTTGTCATCAGTACGCTGGACATTACAGTTTCAAGTCATAAATATTTCAATAACAATAATGACCAGTATGCCGAAAGAAATGAAAGTGAGAAACTTTTTGTTTCTGCCGATGATTATACCAGCCAGAATTTCGCACCTGATGCCATTGACCAGGAAATACTTAAAGATAAATCGGCCCATTACAGGGTATTTAATATGGCGGGTACCAGCAATGGCAGTCCTTTTAGCGAATCCAGGACTTCTTACTTCCACAAATCCATAGGCGGTTATCATCCAGCCAAACTGCGGATTTACCAGGACATTATTGAAAAATATCTTTCTGCAGCTCCAAATCCGGGAGTACTGAATATGCTCAATACAAAGTATGTCATCGTTCCTGATCAGCAGTCCGGCCAGCCAATTCTTATTCCGAATACGGATGCTTACGGAGCTTGCTGGTTAGTAAATAATGTGAAAGTGGTTGAAGACCGTGTGGCCTCTTTAAAAGCACTTGGTGTAACCAACCTGAGGGATACTGCTATTGTGGAGAAGGATGCAGCAAAAAATCTTGTTCAGCCACAAAGAGATTCTCTCTCGTCTATCAGTCTGGTGAAATTTGACAACGATAAAATGGAATACGAAGCCAATTGTAACGGTCCTCAGTTTGCTGTATTCAGCGAGGTTTACTATCCAGTCGGCTGGAATGCATACATAGACGGTAAGAAAGCTGAGTATCTGAATGTGAACTATATACTCCGCGGTATTTCTTTACCGGCCGGAAAACACAAAGTGGAATTTATTTTTGAACCGGCGTCTGTAAAACAAGGCCGTTCGATTATGTTTTTGGCTTCAATCCTGATTGTTGCAGTGCTTTTTGGCGGGTTGTTTATGGCCTGGAAAACCAGTAAAGATAAAACCGCAACTGTGTGAAAAAGGTTCTGGATGTAATGCCTTATCAATATCTGCCGTATTTCTCAGGCGGACAGAAATCCATTGCGCAGTTTCTCGATTACCTGGGGCAGGAAACAGAATTGTCTGTTATTACAGTTCCCGGAAACGATGAAAAAATAGCTCTTTCTTACCGCCTCTTTCCTATGCTTAAAAAAGGTGCAGCCAAATACTATGATTTCAGCATGGTATCAAAGCTGGCAGATTTCGTAAAAAACAACCAGATAGAAACAATTGTTTGGGAGCACCCCTATTATGCATGGCTGGCCTTTAGTGTAAGAAAAAGAACCGGTGTAAAAACAATCTTTCACACTCATAATATCGAATA
>CALLZY010000168.1 GCA_937858715.1 uncultured Chitinophagaceae bacterium
CCCCTGGTGCGGCTCTGACTTTGAAAATAGTCGGTAAGAATAAAACCAATCAACGCCAGGGCGATGAGTACCACCGTCACCTTTGCATACTTGTCTCTGATATCCTGAATAATAGACATAATAATCCCTGTTTTTTAAGGAGGGCAAAAATAGTCTTTTTGGGGATATGATGTGGGTAATTTTGAGGGAATTAGATATTGGTTTAAGGAATAGGTTAACGGGTGCCAAGGGTATGCCCTTAACAGGAATTTTCGGGGATTAAAACCCGTTAACCTGTCCCCGGTCAACTATTTCCCGGCCGTTTTTTTAGGATGCACCAGTTTCATCTCCTTCAGCAGGTGACCGGCACCGGCATATTTATCTATGATAAACAGCACATAACGAATGTCAACCATGATATTGCGGCAAATGGAAGGGTCATAGTTAATATCGCTCATAGTGCCTTCCCACACCCGGTCGAAGTTCAGGCCGAGCAGGTTGCCGTAGGCATCAAGGGCGGGACTGCCGCTGTTGCCGCCAGTGGTATGGTTGCGGCCTATAAAACAAACCGGCATCTTGCCATTTTTGGCGGCATAAGGCCCAAAATCCTTGTTTTTATACAATTCCTGCAGCTTTTCAGGCACATCAAACTCATAATCGCCGGGTTTGTACTTTTCCATCACCCCGTCTAAATAGGTGAAATAATCATATTGAACTCCGTCTCTTGGCTGGTAACCTGCCACTTTTCCGTAGGTAATACGCAGGGTGCTGTTGGCATCCGGGTAGAACCTCCTGTCCTTCATCACCTCCATCTGCGCCTGCATATAAGTACGGTTCAGGCGGTTTATTTTACTCTGTGCTGATGTAAGTTGTTTTGATGCCGCTTTAAAGAAATGATTATTCAGTTCCACATACAACTGGTTGGCATGTCCCATTTCGTTGGCAGCCATTACTACTTCGGGAGTCTTCTCTAGATTGGCAATCACTTTTGCACCATTCTGGAACAAGTCAACATCTTTATATAAATCATCAGCGAACGCTTCATAATTATTATTAAACTCTTTTAATTTATCGGTTAGGTAAGGCGATAAAAACTGAGGTGTCTGGTTTTCTTTAAAATTCTTTATAAGCTGAATAAACAGTTGCCTGTCCACCTCTGCATTATACTCATTGTAAATAGCCGCCAGCCTGTCTTTTATTTTTGGCAAAGCCGCTTTTAATCCTTCTTCGCCTTTTTCCGATTGTTCGGCCCGCAGGTTATTCAGCAGTGTATTAATAGTAAAGGCTTCTATACGGCTGATTGTTTCATTATAATAATCCCTTGCCCTTGCATAATTTTCTATCTCTTTATAAGCAGCGCCAAGGTCGGCAAGCAGGGTTCCGTATTTTGCCTTAAACTGAGGATTTGCATCCACTCTCTTCTGAAATTCCGCTTCGTATGCTTTTTTCTTGGCTACAGCATTGGTGGCGGTAAGGCCCATCACTTCACCCTGCCATTTCTTCCATGAATTTGCAATGCCGGCATATTTAGATGCATACTGCAGTTTTATTTTTTCATCCTTTCTCATAAAACCATCAATAACCGAAAGTGCCTTGGTGCGGATATTAATCCTGGCAGGATCCAGCACATTTACTATCTGGTCTACTGCGGCTGAGTGCAGGTATTGTGTGGTGCGGCCCGGAAAACCAAACACCATTGTAAAATCATTTTCTGCCACACCATCTAATGAAATGGATAGTGATTTCTTTGGCTTATAAGGAACATTTTCGGTTGAATATTCTGCCGGATGATTATTCTTATCTGCATAAATGCGGAACATAGAAAAATCGGCATTATGCCTTGGCCACATCCAGTTGTCAGTATCTTTTCCAAAGTTGCCGATGGATGATGGCGGCGCTCCCACCAGCCTAACATCTTTATATACTTCTGTAATAAAAAGAAAATACTGGTTGCCATCATAGAACGGACGCACCAGCACATCCTGGTAGCTTTCTTTCTTTGTTGTCTTTTTCAGCTCTGCAATATTCTTATCAACTGCTGATTGCCTTTGCGGCTCACTCATATCAGCAGTAACACCATTTAATACCTGCTTGCTTACATCTTCAATGCGTACAATAAAGGTTACAGCCAGTCCGGCGTTAGGTAATTCCTCGCTGGTGCTCTTTGCCCAAAAACCATTTTGCAGGTAATTATGTTCCAGTGTGGAGTTATTCTGTATCGCATCAAAACCACAGTGGTGGTTGGTGAATAATAATCCTTTTGAAGAAACCACTTCACCGGTGCAGCCGCCACCGAATATCACAATCGCATCTTTCAGGCTTCCTTTATTAATATCATAAATATCTTTTGCGCTTATCTTCATTCCCATCGCCTTCATTTCTTTCTCATTCAGTTGTTGTAAAAAGACAGGCAGCCACATTCCTTCGTCTGCTTTTACAGCCGAAATAAAATGCATAAAAAATACGAGCAGTAATAACTTCAGGTGTTTCATATATTTATAATTAATAAGTACAATTAAATTTTAGTGCCTGTAAAATTAGCAGTTTATTTTTTTGAGCCTTCTCCGCTGGTGGAAAATACATTTAAGGCTAAAATCACCCCATTTTCAACCACCCCTTTTAAAATTCTTTCCACCTGTGTCTGTGCTTATCCTTTAAAACATGTGAATAACCCTGTGTGAAACGTGGATATGAAAGTGAACGAAAAGAAACTAATTACCTTAAAATAAAAAATACCTCCGCCTCCTGTACACAATCAACCTTTTTTGCAGCAGTAATTAACAAGATCTGCTGATCTTTTAATAAACTCTTTTTGCAACCCTTTTAATACACATTTATGTGGATAAACCCGCCAAACGCAATACCAGACGCAACCAGCCCTGTGTATTTCGTCATCATAAATGTTAATTTCAATAACAGGCTAACTTTGCAGAAGCGAGTTATACACTAATCCACACCCGTAATAATAATAAACTCTTTTTTTAAAAAATATATTAGTAATACTATTGTATTTATACAGGCTGCTGCCAATTTTTGTTTTGAAAATTTGAAAAACTTGATTGAACATTGCCCTGTCATCCTTCAAAAATGTCATGCCGTGTTTAGCGAAGTATGATTTCAAAAAATAAAAAAATGAACAACGATATACTCACCGCCGCAAAAAACGAAGTTGAAGCTAAAGGTTTCCTCGATATAGACCTTGACCCCACACTCGATTTGTTCGCTGCTATCGAAAGACTGAAGAAGGAAAAGAATGCCGTGGTGCTGGGGCACTACTACCAGGAGCCGGACATTCAGGATGTGGCTGATTACATTGGCGACAGCCTGGGGTTGGCACAACAGGCCGAGAAAACAAGTGGAGACATGATTGTTTTTGCCGGTGTGCACTTCATGGCTGAGACTGCAAAGATTCTCAACCCCACAAAAAAAGTGGTGATACCTGATTTCAAAGCCGGTTGTTCGCTCAGCGACAGTTGCCCGCCGCCACTGTTTAAAAAATTCAAAGAGCAGCACCCTGATCACATTGTGGTGAGCTACATCAACTGCAGCGCCGGCATTAAAGCGCTGAGCGATGTGATTGTTACCAGCAGTAATGCCCGCATAATTGTGGAGAGTTTTCCTAAGGACCAGAAAATAATTTTTGCGCCTGATAAAAACCTCGGTGCTTACATCAACAAGGTTACCGGCCGCAATATGCTGCTGTGGGATGGTGCCTGCATGGTGCATGAAATTTTCAGCCTGGAGAAAATTACCAAACTGAAAGTGCGCCACCCGCAGGCAAAATTTATTGCACACCCTGAGTGTGAAGAACCCATCCTGCGGCTGGCTGATTATATTGGCAGCACCACAGGCCTTTTAAAATACACTCAGCAGGATGATGCGCAGGAATACATTGTGGCAACAGAAACCGGCATACTGCACCAGATGATGAAGGCCAGCCCGCATAAAACATTTATACCGGCACCGCCGAATAATAACTGTGCCTGCAACGACTGTCCGCATATGAAGCTGAACAC
>CALLZY010000169.1 GCA_937858715.1 uncultured Chitinophagaceae bacterium
CAGCCTGTTCCGGTATCGCCTCTAACTTGTCAAGATTGGACTGTGTGTATTTCATGACCGCAATTTAGCAGAGTGTAAAGAAAATCTCATCTTATGTTTTCCACACATGAATTATTACCTTTGAATATATGAACCTACTGCATCCATGAAGTATCTTGCCCTTTTCACACTGCTGTTTTGTGTTTTTTTTGCCACTGCCCAAAAAGAAATTCCTGAATTTGGGGACGTTAGTAAAGAAGAACTGCTTTTAACGGATTGTCCCTTTGAACGAGGTGCCAGTGCCATGAAAATTTTTGATGTAACAGAAACAGAACTTTATTTTTTTTCCTTTGAATCCCGACAAAAAACAGAACGAAGGGTAAGAATAAAAATATTTAATAATAACGGTTTTGAACATGGCTCAGTAAAAATTCCATATCTGAATATGAAAGGCATGGCAAAAATTAAAGACCTTAAAGCCATCATCTACAATATTGATAAAGACGGAAAAGTTCATACCCAAAAGCTCGAACGGAAAGATTTTCTTAAAGAAAAAGCCATTGAGTATATAGGTCTTGTGAACTTTACATTTCCGAACCTGACAGCAGGCAGTGTGATTGAATACAAGTACACGACCGTGGAAAATAATATTGTTTATTTCCAGCCCTGGGATATACAAGATGAAATTCCGGTTCTTTATACCTCCAAAACAATAATTATTCCAGAGGAAACAGCGCTCTTTGAAAGAGTACTGGGTACCGATACAATCAGCAAGCAAGACGATTTCTACAGAAAAGGAAAATACAGAAGAATCATTTACCAAAAAGAAAATGTACCGGCTTTCAAAGCTGAGCCTTTCATGACCTCGGCCAAGGATAATTTAATAAGGCTCACTTTTCTGTTTTTCCGGTTTGGAGCGGCCTTTTATATGGCCAGTAAAAACCAGCCGGAGAAAATATGGAATACTATCGGCACACAATTTATAGATAATCCATTCTTCAGAAATCAAGTTCTGAAACCAATTCCCGGGCCAGATAAAATTGTGGATTCGGCAAAGAGAATTGAGAAGACCGAAGAAAGAATAAGATACATCTTTGAAGAAGTGCAGAAACAGTTTATCGGTAAACCGGAACAAACCATCTGTGCCGACAGTATTGCACATGCCTGGCAAAAACAGGAAGCAACAACTGCAGAAATCAATCTTTTCTTATTAAACAGCCTGCATTTATCAGGCGTTAGTTGCCTTCCTATACTGGTCAGTACAAGAGAAAACGGAAAGGTAAATACCAGTTTCCCAAGCCTTGGTCAGTTTAATGGCATTGATGTACTGGCCTTTGACAGCCTGAAAGTATTTGTACTCGATGCAAGCAATAAGTTCCAGTCATACCGGAATCCTCCTTTTAATATACTCAACAGGGAAGTTCTCGCCATTACTACAGACACTGCACAATGGATAACAATTACAGATGACCGACCGCTAATAAAACAAATAACATACATATCTGGCGACTTCAATAAAGAGGGAAAATTTGAGGGTTTTTGCACTGTTCAGTCTTTTGATTATGCCAAATCATTCAAACTAGATACGAGCAGCAGTTTCTTCCAGAAGAAAGATGAAGCACATCTTGATAAACTGGCTAATAACATTAAGATACTCTCTACAACCGTGCAAAAAAGAGAAAAAAATGAAGACGAACCTTATCTTGAGACAATTGATTTTCTTTATGAGCCTCAAAATACCGGAGATTTTTATTTCATAAATCCCCAGATTCTAAATGAACAAAGCAAAAACACTTTCACCTCAACAAAAAGAGAAACTGATATTGATTTAGGATGTAATCAGCTTCACAATCTCGGTATGGAAATAAAATTTCCTTCGGCATTGTTTGAAGTGGAACATTTACCGAAAAACATCACTCTCAGAGCCCCCGATTCAAGTTTTTTCTATAAGATTTCATACTCAGTAAATAAAGAAAGTATTCTGGTTACCCAGCAATTCGAGGTAAAGAGAGCTATGTATTATAAAGAAGAGTATCCGGGATTGCGTGAATTCTTCAGCAAATTGTACGGACTAATGTCAGAAGAGATAATTCTCAAGAGAAAAAAATAAGGCTCACTTACTCGCCATCTTTATCACTGGCACTATCATTTCCTCCAGGCTTACGCCACCATGCTGAAAAGTATTGCGGTAATAGTTTACATAATAATTATAATTATTAGGATAGCAGAGGAATCCGTCTTCTTTTGCAAAAATGAAGGATGAGTTAATTGTTGGTACAGGCAGGCCAGCATCCCGCGGGTCACGAAAAGCAAGTACTTCCTTGTTTTCATAATTAAGGTTGCGTCCATGTTTATAACGCAGGTTGGTGGTGGTTTGTTTGTCTCCTACCACTTTATACGGTGTTTTCACCCGGATACTGCCATGGTCGGTCGCCAGTATAACCCTGATATTTTTATCGGCAATTTTCTTCAGTGCCTGGTGCAGCGGTGAGTGTTCAAACCAGCTTGCTGTAATGCTGCGGTAGCTCATTTCATCTCCCGCAAGTTCTTTCAGTACTTCCATCTCGGTGCGGGCATGGCTCAGCATATCTACAAAGTTGTACACAATCACATTCAGGTCGTTGGTAAGAAGGTTGTGCATATTGTTTACCAAATCAAGTCCGGCCTGGTTGTTAAGCACCTTGGTGTAAGATGCCTTGATATCGCCTTTACCCAGGCGTTTTAACTGAGCTCTGAAAAATTCTTCTTCATGCAGGTTTTTTCCGCCCTCTTCCTCATCATTCTTCCATTGCACAGGAAATTGTTTTTCGATTTCGGCAGGCAACATGCCGGCAAATATTGCATTACGGCAATATTGTGTAGCTGTAGGCAGAATGCTGTAGAAACTGTCTTCTTCCAGTATCCTGAAGCTTTCTGCAAAAATGGGCTGAATAGCTTTCCACTGATCAAAGCGGAGGTTATCAATAAGCACAAAAAACAACGGTGTGCCCTTTTCCACATGCGGCAGCACTTTAAACTGAAGCAAGTTGTGGCTCATAACCGGACCATCAGTGCTTTTGGGTTTTACCCATGATGCGTAGTTCTTTGAAACGAATTTGAAAAATTCGGTATTGGCTTCGTTCTTCTGGCTTTGCAATACTTCCTGCATCTCAGGGCTGTCACTTTTTTGCATTTCCAGTTCCCAGTACACTAATTTTTTGTAAATGTCCATCCACTCATTATAATCGGGGTTGCTGTTCAATGCAGTAAACAGGTGGCGGAACTGCTGCTGGTAAGCCGTTGTTGTTTTTTCTGCCACCAGCCTTTTGTTGTCAATTATTTTTTTCAGGCTAAGCCATACCTGGTTGGGATTTACCGGTTTAATCAGGTAATCGCTTATCTGCGAACCGATGGCTTCATCCATCAGGTTTTCGGTTTCGTTTTTGGTAATCAGCACAACAGGCAGCGACTGGTTTACCTGTTTTATTTTCGCTAATGTCTCCAGCCCGGTAATGCCAGGCATACTTTCATCAATCAGCACCACATCCACAGGATTTTCTTTCACATAATCAATAGCATCAAACCCATTGGTAAAGGTTTGCACTTCGTAGCCCTTATTTTCCAAAAACATTTTCTGCGACTGCAGGCTTTCTATCTCGTCGTCAACCCAGATGATTTTTGCTATTGCCATACTTGTTACTGGTTACTGGTGATTGGTTGCTGGTAATCTCTCAAGACAAAAGCTTCTTGCACTTTTAGCAACGCTAACCAGCCAAAAATAGCTTATTAATTCCGGGCTTTGTACATTTGTCCGCCTGTCTTTAA
>CALLZY010000170.1 GCA_937858715.1 uncultured Chitinophagaceae bacterium
CGTTATGGGAATAACATAGGACTTGCGTTTTATTTTATTGGCCTCCATGTCAGGAGTGCCAACAGAGCACACCACATATTTGCCGTCTTTGGAAACACCCATGCCGGATACACGGCCTAGTTTCCAGAGCAACTCCGGGGTGAGGTGATTTTGCGAAAACACAGAAAACGAAACCAGTAATAATACCGGTGCCACCAATTTTTTGTACATATTACGTTGTTTTGTGAGGGACTAAATTACAGGATTCTTATGTAAGCCGTTTGTATGAGAAAAATCAATTTCTGTTTTTTCCCGAACTGGTTTATCCGCCATACCTTTAACCAATAGTAAAACCTTGAAATATGAAAAAGATAATTTTCTCCTCAATATTGCTGGTGTTCGTTTCTTTTTTGGCAGCAGGACAACAGTTTGGAGTGATGCTCGGCGGTGGCCTGAGTAAAAAAACAGGAACATCGGATATTAGCAACGATATTACTGACCCTTTGTTTACACTGAACGGATACCTGTTTACCAACATAGGAATCGGCAAAAAACACTCTGCTGCCTTACTGCCATCTTTGGGTTATACTTCAAAAGGGATTGTGTACCATGACCTTTATTTAATGGATATACTTGGCAATATTTTTACGAAATCAGATTATAAGAGCAGAATTAGTTACCTGCAGCTTGATATTCCACTTTGTTATCAGTTTTCTTTCAGCAATAAGGGCAAGATGTTTGTTGGTGGCGGCCCTTACATGGCGTATGCACTTTCAGGAAAAGCAGGCTATTTTAATAATTCAGCATCCGATGTGAATGATGACCGCTTTTCTGGAACCACTTCAATTGATTTTAAAAATGAAAATCTCTCCAGATTTGATGCAGGCCTTGTGTTGCAGGCATACGCCATTTTTTCAGGCCGGTATTGTGTTGGGCTAAAGTGGGATATTGGATTAGCAAACCTGTACAAAAAAAAGGTTTTTGGGGATACACACAACAGGATGTTTGGGTTAAATGTTGGCTATATTTTCAATAAGAAATAATTGCCTCTTTCCCCACCGGGTGTCCGGTCTGCATTCGCAGGTGTTGTCCTGATGCAGAGCCTTGCTCCCAGCCGAGTCTCCAGTAAGGGGCTCGGCGTGGCAAAGTAGGACAAAGGATGGTTTGTTATAAAGTAGTTGCCGAGCCGCAAGGCACAAGGCTATGCAGTGAGACTCGGCTGGGAATAAATTAAGTTAGTAAAACCAAAATTATGAGAATAATATTTTTCTTGGCTTGTCTTACTTTATTACTGAATAGCAACACTTGTAAGCCCCCTTTGATGGAGGAATTCTATACCATTGTTGTTAAAAATAATTCGCCAGACACTGTTTGCGCCTATTTTGCTGATGGAGGGGTAAATGGAATTCAATACCCGGATACTATTCTTCCAACTGTTAGACCACCATTGATATCAATATATCCGGCTAAGTCTTTCAATTTTGATTCAAGAAGACCTTGGGAAGATATTATTAATGACTTGAATGCAGATACTTTATCGGTATATATTATTAGTTGGAAAACATATCAAGACAGTTTATGGGAGTCTATTCGTTCAAATAATCTTGTATTGAAGAGATACGACCTTAGTGTCAGTGATTTAAAAGCAACTAATTGGAGAGTTAATTACCAGTAGTAAATGCTTAGGAAAGCATTAAGATGCAAATAAATTTCTTGTCAATTTGATACTATGAACTATAAATAATAAATAGGAAATGAAGAAACTGTTTACAACCTTACTTCTCATTGCTGCTGCAAGCATTCTGTCTTCCTCCGGCTGCGGTAAAAACAAAAAAGGCTGCTGGGAGGCATGGGACGTTTTGTTTAACAATATGCAGGACTCGAGATTTTGTGATAAAAAGCTTAGTGAGGTACAGGCGGAGTATCCCAGTTTTATGTTTTGCCCGCTGGGTGAAACCCGGCTTTGCTGGAAAAAAAACGGAACTGAAAGTTACTTTCCGCTGGTGCCTAAAACAATAATGGACGAGTATGCCAGAAGGTCGGGTGATACCTTCACCCAGGTTGACTGTGCCAGTTTTTGTATTTTAAGTTGGGCTGAGAAAAGGAAAAGCAAAGCCACAGGGTTGTATGCCCCCACACAGGGCTTTTCTGAAGTATTGAAAAACGGCGACAGTTGCAGCCGCTTATTTGTTGGCCGGGTAGTAACAGTAAGCGAAACAGCAGATACAATTGTAACAAGGGAAGTGACATATATAAGACCATGAAGGTGGAAAATGCTTTTAAGAGATGAAGATATTACCTAACATACTTAATTTTTGTTTATGTCAATGAATAGTAAGTGTATCATTTTAACAGCAGGTTTACTTATTTCAAATTTGTGTTATTCACAGGTAACCTCAAAGCCAACCATACTTTATTTTGGCCTGGGTGCTGGTCTCGACTATGGTGGTTTAGGGGTAAAGGCCGAGTTTATGCCCGTTAAGCACATCGGTATTTTTGCCGGGGCGGGGTATAATTTTTGCAAGATTGGCTATAATGGCGGTGTGTCCTGGAAGTTATTGCCCGATAAAAAATCTACACCCACATTGATGGCAATGTATGGCTATAATGGTGTATTAAGGCCATATAGCTTTTTTAGTGGTACTATGGTTTATGAAAAGGTATATTATGGGCCTTCAGTTGGTGGCGGGTACGAGTTCCATCTGGGGAAAAGCCGTACAAAAATAGCATTGTCTTTAGTAGTACCAATAAGGAGCAGTGCTTTTAAAGAAGCGTATAAAAAAAGTAAAGACCTGTCAAGGTACTTCAAACCCGAAGTATCAAATGTACTTGGTACTATTGGAATAAACTTTGGAGCAAGCAGTAATAAATAAACTAAACCATTTGAATATGAAAAGAAATATTGCTTTAATGATTTTGGGATTTTGTATTGCATTATCATCTTTTTCGCAACAACTGCCAATTGGTACTTGTGGAATCGTAAACGTTTATGATGCTGCCGGTAACCGGGTCAGGCGGGTATATTTTTGTAATAATGGTATTGATCCTTATCCAGGCAAAATGCCGGTGACCCCTGAAAATGTAATTGAAAAGGGTGTAGCGGAAAAGGACAGCATTGCTGGTAAAAATGAGGTTGTCGAATTTCAGGAAGTAGATGCACTCTATCCTAACCCAACAACAGGCAGGTTTTCTATAACGTTTAGTAAGAACCTATCAGGTGCATTAGTCGTTATTATGGATATTTCTGGTAAAGTGCTTTCAAGGACTACGGCAACCGGATATAAAACGGAACTTGATTTATCACCCTTTGCTGCTGGAGTGTACTATGTACGGATAGAGGATGACGGAAAAACAATAACAAAGAAGGTTGTTAAGCAATAGTTTTATTGGCTTATAACTCAGGGTCGTTCTCTCCATCATTAAGTCTGTCTCAAAAACAACCGGAAGGCTTTACAACACTTTATATGCCCATATTTCGCCACTCACAGTTTCAGTAGTAAACCCGCTTCTTTTCAAAAAATCAATATGCCCGTTGTGGGTCACGGTTTTGTACACAACTTTTTTGATGCCTTTAGCCATCAGTGTTTCTTTTTCTGTTTCAAAAAGGAAAGGACCGATTTTATAATCACGGAATTTCGGAACTGTATAATTAAGTTTTACTTCAGCTTCACCATTGGGTGAAACTGTGGCACTGAAAATATTGGCAATGGCCATATCCCTAAGTACCAGGAAACTCTGGTTGCCTTTTAGCTGTTCTTTACTGAAAGCCGGGAAATAAGATGCAATATCTTCCTTATTGTGTTCAAGAAATTTCTCAACAATCTGGTCATCGGCCTTGCACTCAGCTAATTGAAAGTTTTCTTTACGCTTATAGATTTTGTAAAGTGTTATCATGTTGATCACCACCAGTATGCCGTTGGTAAGTGCCACGGGGATTGAGTTGAGCAAGATACCATATACAACAAAGGCAACGCAGCCGGCAGAATTTATCCAGCGGAACTTAACATCGCTGTTAACTAATAACGCAATCGCAAGCAGTACGGATGCGAGGTAACCAAAGGTTTGTGTGATGATTTCGATCATAGTGAAATGTTAGAAATGGACTGCAAATATCAAAACTTCCTGATAAAGATTGAATTATAAAAGAAGAAAAGTGTTTTGGGCTTTGCTCAGTAGTAATAAAGACAATGAATGGAGTCCCGATATTCATCGGGATAAACTCTGCAAAAGGCGATAATACTTGTCCCGGCTACATTCCGGGAGAGGTACTGTAGCCGGGAACAAAATCCACCTTAAACCGCCTGTTTTCCGTACCTTCGCCCGCCTCCGCTATTAAGGGAAAAGAAGCTACGGCGGGCAGACCGCCATAACAAATATTTGAGGTAAACGTACATGAAGAATATCAGAAACTTTTGCATCATCGCCCACATTGACCATGGTAAGAGTACCCTGGCAGACAGGCTGTTGCAAACAACCAACACTATTACAGAAAGGGAAATGATGGACCAGGTACTGGATGATATGGACCTGGAAAGGGAAAAAGGCATAACCATAAAAAGCCATGCCATACAGATTGACTATAAGCATACTGATGGCCAGCAATATACACTGAACCTGATTGACACTCCCGGCCATGTTGACTTCAGCTACGAAGTGAGCAGGGCACTGGCGGCCGCTGAAGGTGCACTGCTGCTGGTGGATGCCACACAGGGCATACAGGCCCAAACCATCAGCAATCTGTATCTCGCTATTGATAACGACCTCGAGATAATTCCCGTTATCAACAAAATTGATATGGATGGTGCCATGATTGAAGAAGTGGAAGACCAGATCGTGGAGCTGATTGGCTGCAAAAGGGAAGATATTTTGCATGCCAGTGGCCGCACCGGCATTGGTGTGGAAGCGATTCTAAATGCCATTGTAGAAAGGATTCCTGCTCCAAAAGGCGATCCTGAAGCCCCGTTGCAGGCACTGATTTTTGATTCTGTCTTTAATTCCTTCCGTGGTATCATTGTTTACTACCGGATACTGAATGGTTCGATTAAGAAAGGCGATCAGGTACAGTTTGTAAGTACAGGTCAGCAATATGGGGCGGATGAAGTAGGAATACTGCGGTTGAAAATGGTGGAGAAGAAAGAGGTGAATACGGGTGATGTGGGATACATTATTAC
>CALLZY010000171.1 GCA_937858715.1 uncultured Chitinophagaceae bacterium
TTTGAGGTGGTAGTGACCGAAAGGTTGTGCTGGTTCGAATCCAGTCTTGGGCACGATTAATCCTTGTAAGTCTTTGATTTGCAAGGATTTTTTATTTTCTGTGTGTCGAAAAGTGTCAGTTTTTTCCGCTTTCTACCATTATTAACGACACAAATTTGACACACATGATGACACACAAAAAAACGCCCCGGAAAGGGCAAGAACAAGACCTGACAAAAGTAGTCTCAGGCAAAAAAAACGGAAGACTAACAGGGCTGTTCACCTGCATCAATGGCAGTTCATTCAACACTGCACACAGAGTTTCTTTTATCCGTTTTTGTTCACTTTTTTCCACTTTATTAAATGCCGGAGGAACACTGCTTTCCAAGTTGTCAGGAACCATGCTGATGGCATATTCATTGGGTACAGATTTATTCACTTTAAAATCTGATAACGTATGAATATCCTGAAACGATCCAACAGAAAAGGTGACAAGATTACCTTCTATTATGATTTTGGAAGAGGTGCCGGGCAAAGGCCATCTACGGGTGTATTTATCTACACAAGACCTAAAGACCAAATACAGAAAAATCACAACAAAGAAGCACTGGCATTGCTGGAGATAAAAAAAAGCCAGTTAACAATCGAACAGCAGGCAATAGGAAGTGCCTTTATTCCCTCGCATAAGTTCAAGTCTAATTTCCTGGAGTATTTTGATGAATATGTAAAACAGAACAGCCGCAAAGGGAACCGTCACTTAAAAAACAGTCTTGGGCAGTTCAAGCTATTCATTAATGTGGATTACATTTCACCGACTGACATAACAGAAAACTTCTGTAAACGGTTCAGGCAGTACCTGCTGGATAAATACACCGGTGAAACTCCCGGTAATTATTACTCCCGTTTCAAGTGGGTGGTGAATGCTGCCACCAGCGATGGTTATTTTCAAAAGAACCCAACAGCAGGTGTGTTTTCAAAATCAAATCCGTCAGTAAGGCTGAAAGATAATCTGGAGGCAAGTGAATATTTGCAGATGCTCAATACTCCCTGTACCAACGAAGAAGTGAGAGCGGCTTTTATTTTCAGCTGCTATACAGGGCTGCGGTGGGTGGACGTAAAGAAATTAGAGTGGAAAGACATACAGGACGGCGTATTAACTACCAGGATAATTCAGGCCAAGACAGGGCAGCCGGTTACACTGACACTGCATGGTATTGCCAAAGAGATACTCCATAAACAAAGGGCAAAATGGGAAGTTGGAAACAAAACTGCTAAGTATGTATTTCAGTTGCCGACAGCGAATGGTGCTAATAAAGTACTTAACCAGTGGATTAATGTGGCAGGGATAGAAAAATATATCACCTGGTCATGTGCCCGCCTGAGTTTTTCGATTCTGTTGCAGGATAAAAATGTTGATGATGCCACGGTTGCCTACCTTATGGGGCATACCACAACACAGCAGGTACGCAAGACTTATAAAAGACACAGGCCGAAGAACCAATTGGAAACAATAAACCACTTACCCGTTCCGCTGCAATATCCGCAGTTTCTGAATTAAAGAAAATAAAAAGGGCTGTCAATTTTGACAGCCCTTCTCTTTCCTATTCACACAAATCTTTGTTGTTATACTTTGAGTTTCTTCACAGCCTGTTGCAGCGGTGTCGTATCGCCGGAAAGCATTTTGTCCAGTTCTTCTTTTTTATAGTAGCCGTTGTTGTTTTTATAGACTCCGGCTTCCTCACATTTTTTAGCAAACTGTGTTCTGCCCAGGTTGCAGTAAATCATTGCTTCTTCCGGTTTCAGGTAAGGTTTAAAGCAGATGGCAATAGCCCGCATGGTAATCAGTTCATCCCGTTTTATCATAAAGTTGTAATTAATAGTTTTGAGTAAATGGCTTTTAAGATTCTTCAGAATATCATCATTTCCCCGCCCTGGTTAAATCTTCCCATCTGTACAGCTTTTCCTTTTTCAGGTACTTCGATTACCACATCCACATCATGCTGAAAGGTGTTTGCCCCCCTGAATTTTCCATCCTTTGTGCTTTGGAATACGAATACAAAAGACTTGGTTGGGTTCAGTGCTTTCAGGCGGTTCAGGTCTTCAGGAGATAAATCCAGTTTGTTCACACTGTCCAGGAAGATGAAGTCATAAGGTGCCAGATTACCAGGTAAAACAGAAGCGACAAACAGGTTGGGGTGCATAACATTTTTGTCATAAAGTTTTTCCTGTAGCGTATAGTCCAGCCCCTCCTCTTTTGCCACATACAATACGTTGCCATGATGCCGGGCGAGGTATCCTGCAAAGTCCAGGCAGAGATAGGACTTACCCATTTTCGGTTTTCCAAAAACCATTGCAGTAAAATTGGAAGACGGGTCACCTATCAGGTCAAACCATTTTCCCTTCAGCCCGATGGTTTTAAATTGCATGTTGGCAAAATCCATGCTGTTCATAATGGCCGGTTTTTCCTCTATACCGTTTAGCTGATTACAGGAGCAGCCCAATATCCCTTCCAGCCCGTTCAGCTCCCTTTGCTCAATCAGCAGCATCTTTTGTTTTTTATCTTTTACAAACGTCTGAAGGTTCTCGAATGCTCTATTCAGAACGGTTGCGTAGGTGTCATCTTTGGTGACTTTCTTTTTTTGTACGGCCTTCTGCATCTGCTTAATTAATGCGGTTGCTTTTTCTTTCATCCCCGCTTTGCCATTCAGATTGATATACTTTTTCAGCATCTGAACAGAAGGATATATTTTTTCACCACCCAGCAGTTCCTTAAACTCATTAAGGGTTTTGGTATTTACTTCCAGCTTTATTCTGGCCTTCATGGTGTTGAAGGTTTTAATAAGGCTGTCCTGAATGTATTTTATCTGGCTGGCATAAGCGGAGGTTTTACGGATACGTTTTTCCAGGATAGATTTTTGAAGGGCGTTGATAAAGCGGAGCAAATCCTCCTTTGTTTTTGTTTTCCCGTCCAGGTTAATGAAGCGGCGGATGTATCTTAATTCTTCGGGTATTCTTTCCACTAACTGCGGCCCGTTTTCTGTATCAGGTTCCGCTGCCGGTTCTTTATATTTTCCGGGGGCTTTAACGCCCTGGCGTTTCATGGTTTCCTGTATGATTTCATTATGCTGTTTTCGTTCCCTTTCCCTCTTTGTGGATTTTCTTTCCGCCTTTGCGGAACTGTTTACATATTCATTGAGTTTGGACAGATATATATCAACTGTCTTTTTTATGGGTTCGCTGGAATGATAGGATACCCAGCTTGCCCCGTTTTGGGTGGCTTTCATCACAAACTCATGGCCTTTCCTCAGCACTTCAGGATAGGAAGAAAGGTTTTGTGAATTCACTTTATTAAAGTAGTTGTCAATAGCTATCATAAGTATGGGTTTTCTTTTCCTACGTGTTGGGTTATGCCGCTAATAATTCCAGTTCCAGTGCCAGGGCTTCGGCTTCCATTTCCAACAGGGCTGTATTATCAGGGAGGTCTTCGCTTTCCTGCGGAGGCACTTCAATTTTTCTCCGGTTGCTGTAACGGACAGTATCCGTTTGAATATCTTTTAGCTGGTGTGAGTGAATACTGACTGCGGCACTGTGTTTAAGCTGGAGCCGTTCCACCAGTTTGTCAATATGTGCCTGCGGCATGGTGGCCACCATTTTATCAGCGACTTTTTCAAAGTTGTGATTATCCACCAGGTCAAGGATGTCTTTGTCCAGGAAAATATCCCCGCCTTTGGAACGGGAAGCCGATACAACAATTTTGTAACCGTTGCCATGCCGGAAAACAGAAATACCATTGGTGGTAACGATATGTCCGTTTGTGGTCAGTGATTTTATTAATGGCAGCGCTTTGATGACAGGCACGACAACTTTATCCTGTACCTGTTCACCGGGGTTCCAGTTCTCCGGCATCAGGATACCCTTTTTGGTCTCATTACGGATAGTGGTATAGCTGACCAGTTTTCCCTTAAAATCTGAAAATGCCTGCAACAGGTTACCGGTGATGATATGGCGGATACGCCGGTCAGTATTGTTTTCCTTTGTGTATTTCTCCCAGTCATTCAGTAAAGCATTCATACCGGCCTGGGGGGTGTCCACACTGGCACCGATGATCGCCATAATATCTTCAGTGTAAGAAGCAGGAATGGCCAGGTACTTACTGCTGCTGGCAATAGCGATACGCAGTTTGACAGCAGAAGGGGCATAAGGGTTTTTCTTTTTAAGGTCAGTCACAAAACCCAGGAATACAGCGGGGATAAGTTCCTGCCCGTTATTATAGGTTTCTACAGGGTATCGGATTACCCGGCCAATATAAAAGAACCGGAAAATTTTTTCCAGGTATTCCCTTCGGTTATTAAAAGTCCTGCGGGTGTTTTGCAATTGTAATTCCCTGGCCGCTTCCAGTTCTTTTTTTCTTTCTGCAATTGCCTGTTGCCAGGCTCCCTGTCCCTGTTTGTCCAGTACTTTCTGCACCTTTTTTTCGTTGGGAATATTCTGAATCAACTCCTCATATTTATTATGGGTTTCTGCTTCCTCTTCTGCCAGCCTGCCCGCCACAGAAAATTCATAATCCTTTGTCAGCTCATCCTGCAACTGGTGCGGGTCTTTGCCTTTCAGTGATTCACTGATTAAGTTTTCCAGTTCTGTTTTTGTAAAAGGTTTTTTCAGCACATTCGCCCGGACTGTTTCCAGCACACTGTCATCACCAAAAGCGCTGTCGCTGCCCTTTCCCATTTTTATGATTTTTGTAGAAAGGGTTTCCGCTTCGAGGTTCATCGCTTCCACCTCCAGGTCATAATCCCCGGTTTGTTTCAGGTATTCCACAAAGTCATTGTACCGTTCGGCAATCTCATTATAAAAATCCTGCTGCATTTTAGTGGAGAGAACGGCCACCCGGCCTGATACTTTGTGTGCCGCATCTTCCAGGGTTTGTGATTCACTACCACCGCTGTCGGTTTTGGCATCCTTTAAATGCAGCGGGTCGTCCAGCAAATCATTCACCTCTTTATTTTCCAGCAGGTAATCTTTTACAATCTTGTCACCATATTTATTCAGAAAATCAGGAACGTCTAAAATCTTTGTGGATTGTTTCTGGTTAGAGGTGGTATTTGCATCCAGTGACTTTAATTTTTTCTGCAACATCATCATCAGCCTTTTTTCAGCAGGGATGGCTGAGGTTACATAATCATAAACCGGTTTGAGGATTTGACCGGTACGATTTATCCTTCCTCTTTTCTGTACCTCGGTATTAATGTCCAGTTCAGCCTGTAGCACAATCATCACCCGCTGCCTTACCTGTTCTTTGGGTACTTTGGCTGTGGGGATGGCATGAGCAGAAGCCCCGGTGCTGCCTGACTGGTTAATCATCAGCACACCCACTTCATTATTGTTGAACTGGCGAAACGCATCATTGGTATTGATGCGCTTCCTGGAAAGAATCAGGGCCTTGCTGCCTTTCCAGTTTAGCTGCATTTCAAACTTGCGGCCTGTCACTTCTGCCACGCTGTATCCTGCCTGTTTAATTTTTTTGACGATAACATCAATCGGGGAAATAGTAATACCCGTGGAAACTGAATTTATCTTTTCGAGGATGCGGTGATATTCTGTTTGGGCATCGGGGGAAAAATCACTGATCTCAAATTTTTTGTAGATAGCATTTCCGTCCACATCTTTTTCAGTATAACGCAGCACACCTTCCAGCCCCCGGCGCAGCACTTCACTGAAATCTGCATTGATGGTATCCCCGTCACCAACGGAACTGCCCTGTTCATTTTCCATCGATTCAATAAAGCTGCCCATTGTGGAGGCAAAGGCGATAACAGGTTTTTTACCTTCTTTCAGTCTTTTGATGGCCTGGTCAGCCACCGCTTCTGCTTTCAGGGAAAAAAGCATTTGGTTGATGACCTGGAATACTTTGGAGAAATAGGGCTGGTTATCCACTCCCGCCTGTGATGTACCTTCCCGCAGTTCGATTTCTTTTCCTTCAGCCACAGCAATCTTGTCCAGTTCCTCTACCTGTGATGAAACATAGTTATTCTGAAAGGCAATAATATCCCGGAGTGTTTCTGTGATATTATCAGCAATGGCACGGTGTTCTTCTGTTTTCGTATCTAAGGACAGATAGTTGACTTCCACCCCTTCAAAACTTCTTTCCCGGCGCATCATTTGTCCTTCTGCAACAAGCTGGGATGACAATACCTCCTGCAATGCCACCCCGCCCCTTGTAATGGCTTCCACCAGGTCATCCTTGCTCATGTTACAATCGGCAATGGAAGTTTTCATGGCATAGATGGGCATATTGTCTGGCCGTTTGGCAAAGGTTGCCGAAAGGAATACCACTCCCTTTGTTTTGCCAACCACACCTTGCAGGAACTCTCCGGTATTGGAAGAGCCGCTGGAATTATGGGCTTCGTCCATGATGAAAATATTATCATCTGCAACGGCACGCAAAAAGTTTGGTTTCTCCGGTTTTTTCTCCGGTGAGTTAAACTGGGAATAAGTGGCCAGTACAAAATCATATTTAGCCGGAATTGTCCTGTCGCTGATAATACTTTGTTGTTCGGTGGTGGGTGGTGCCTGGTATATCACATTGCCGTCTTCATCCTTAATATCGGTTTTGGATTCTCGGCTGTTTATGATAAGGGGTTTCAGGTGAGCGGAACCGATAGCAGACAGGTCACGGTAAATATCTGAAAACAGGTTGGCTTTTTCTGTCAGGAAAACAGGTTTTAATCCCTGGTGAACAGCGTAGCGGATCATCGCTGCGGCGACCCGTCCCTTTCCGATACCCGTCTGGTCACCGATAATCATTCCCTGGCCTTTGGATTCGATATTATAGATTGCCATCGCCACGGCATCAATCTGTTCGGCAGAGAGTACTTTACAGAGGGCAGTTTTAGTGGGGTATTTCAGGCGGTGGCGGACAAAATTGTCTATATCGCCACCCACTTCTTTTTTCACATACTGAACGGCAGAATGTGTTTCAAATGCCATGCTGTCCGGCACCTGTGTGTTCAGCACAATACAGGAATCAGAAGCGGGTTCATAAGGAGCACCTAAGCCATCGTCATTCATAGAAAGACCTGATTGCAGTTGCTTTAATAAATGCAGGGCTTCTGTTTCCAGCGATACTGGTATTGTTTTTTTCATGTTTTGTTTCCCTTCTTTGAGCAGTTCATCCGCCACGGCGACCCGGTAACCTGCTTTTACTACTTTGTTCAAATAGTAATCCAGCGAAGAAGCGGGGAAACGGATAAACCTGATTTTTTTATTTTCAGCGTGGATGTTTCCTCCAATCAGCAGGTCAGTATTCCGGGAGAGTTGCAGGGCATCGTCATCAAGAATAAAATAGTCTTCCCCCTGCCGGATAAACAGAACGGCATTATCATATTTTGGTTTCAGTTTCTTGAATAGCGGATAAAGTTTTTGCAGTCCAGTATCTGAAATATTTTTTTCAGGTGAAGGATCCATTGCATCCATCACTCTTTCAAAAAGTTCATCAAATGTTTTTACCACATAGTCCGTACCGGAATTATAAACCGGCGCATAGGTAGCCCCCTTCAGGGGGTTGGGGGTTTTTCTTCCATTAATAAGTACCAGGCGTACATCAAAGGAAGTTCCCTGCCGGGAGTATAATTTTTTACCGTCAATATTGATAACATCAGCAACCTGGTAACGGCTGTACAGGTAGTTAAAAAAAATCCTGTTTTTCCCGGCAGTGATTCTTCCCTTTTCATCCCAGGTGGTGTGACCACCGATGATGATGGCAGCTTTGCCATCACTGGCCATGCAATCCAGCGCCCTTAAAGCCATTACATGTTCCAGGGGTTTGATGGGAAACGTATCAAACAGAACTTCTGTTTCCATTTTTCCAAAAGGAGGGTTTGTTATTACGGCTCTGAAGTTCCGCTGCACATCAAAGAACGGTTTTGTGGCGTCCCGGTTCCAGACATTGGCAAAGCCCTGCGTTTTCAAATTATGGTTTCTGAACGCATCTAATTCGTTTACATAAACTCTTTCCGGTTTCGCAGCAATGGTTAGCTGACCGTTACCGGCAGATGGTTCAAAAGCAAAACCACCGTTGAACTGAAGTTTATCAATTTCGCAGAAAACACCTGCCAGGTAGCCAATCGGTGCAGGGGTGGAATACTGTTGCAGTAAAATACTTTGTGAAGTACGGTGCGACAGGTTCACCTGGCTGTGGTAGAGCTCAACTATCCTGTCAAATCTTTCTCTGACCGTGCCCTCGCAATGCGCTAACAATCTTGCCCGGTTTACGATGGCAAGTTCCGTAAGTTCTTTTACATGGTTTTTATCAGTAATCCCAAATGAAGCGGCCAGTTTCTCAACTGAAATTTTATTATGTGATTTTTTAGCGGCTAAATCTTTTTCTACGGCTGAAACAAATTCATCTTCTTTGGGACTCAGCCCTTCCAGCCCCAGCAGGCCTTCATCTGCAAAGGAGTAATAACCCTCACTGGTGACGATGACATGGTCGAGCAACCGTATATCCATTGTAACCGTGCTTTGTTTAATCTTGTCCGTGAGTTGTTCATCTGCCCTGGAGGGCTTGAGATTCCCCGAAGGATGATTGTGTGCAATCACCATTGACACGGCAAGGCTTTTCAGGGCTGTTGCCAGGATAATCCGTATATCGGCAACCGTGGCATTAATGGAACCTTTGGAATGTTTGTAATAGCCGATAATTTCATTGGACTGGTTCAGGTATAAAACGATAAACTGTTCCTGTAACTCCACTTCACCACTATTGAATGTATCCCGGATAAAATCAGCCGCATCTTTGGAAGTAGTGATTTTTCCAAAGCTTTTCCTGTTTTGCCGGGTATAGCTGACCTGTAGTTCCGGCACATCTGTATCGGGAAGGTTGCCGAGGACTATTTCAGGAATGGTGCTGTATTGTTTCATCGGATTCCGGGATCAGTGGTAAAAGAGTGCAGGTAATTAAGGGTGTACCGGTCATCCCAGATATTGTCAAAGCTGGTATTCCCGTCAGCCCATTTATAACTGGTAATCCCGTTATCGGATTTGATACGAAGGATAGCCCAGTTTGGCTCGGATGTCAGCGTATTCACGGCAGCATATCCTTTGTAAGTAATACCCGGTTCCGGTTCATCCACCAGTAAGGGGCTGGAGTAACTGTTCTGGTGAAGGGCTTGAATGGAAACATTAATATCGCCCAGCTTTCCCGCCATCACGCCCAGCAGGTTAATGATTTCTTCCTGGTTGGCAAGGGTGGCAAGATGGTCTGTATTCAATGACCCCATACTGCCGCTTGCCAGCATTTGCAGCAGTTCAGTTTTCAGCTCATCCCTTGAAGCATAAAGCCTGGGATAGGTTACGTCTGTGTAGGGAATGGTGATATGCTTCAGCACTCCTTCGCCCAGGTCAATACGCAGTAATTCCCCTTTGAGGGTTTCCACCGCCTTTACCTGTGCCTTGTTGATAGCAACGGTATTGCCGTTAAACACAAAGCGCAGCAGCGACAGTTCGTTATAGATTTCAATAATCATGTTATTCCTTGTTATCCGTTTTGGATTTATCAATCTTCTCGGCAATAGTTTCTCCCAGCAGGGAGCCGATAAAGCCACCGAGCATTACATACGGTACAGCGTCTTTATTGGCTTCCCTCGCATACCAGTAACTCAGCAGGGAGAGAACCAGTGTGGTGGTGGCAACGATTGGTTTGTCTTTCATAATTCAGTATCAGAACAGTGGGAATTATTGATGTAACAGCATATTTGCAGTAAGGCCGCTTAAAATGATTACACCGAGTGAGAGTATCTTCTGCCGGAATCTTTGCCTTTTAAATTGCCTGCGGTACTGTTTGTTCTGTGTAAGAAGTGTTTGCTGTTGCAGCAGGCTGCTTTCCGCAGCGGATTGCAGAAACTGGTGTTGCTGTTCGTGCAGCCGGATAACCGAATCCCTGTTACTGAGCTGTTCTTCCAGGTGCAGGGTGATGTTTTCACAGAGACTGTCTTTTTCGTTATCAGATGCAATCAGCTGGCTGACCCTAACGGCCAGTGAATCACAGGGGGCGGAGGACAGTGGTGAACCAGCACTTTGTGATGCTGTTTTATCCAGCAGGTCATAGACCTGTGTTTGCAGGATCAGGTTTTTCTTCCGGGCACCGGCCAGTGCAGATTTTGTGGTTTTCAGCTGGAGAGAAAGCATCCGTTCCTGTATGTTCAGGGAATCCGTTTTTTGCATAAATGCTTTTTCTTTTTCCTGTATTTTCTTCTCCAGTGTACGGACTGCCACATCAGCCACCGGCTTTGCAGGTGGCAACGGGCCAGTATCACTACCAGAAAGTTTACAAAAGGAAAATCCAACGGCGATGCCAATAATAAGAAAGAGGATTGATTTCAGGTGTTTCATCATTCAGGGTTGTTATTGTTTAGGGATGATTTTTTTTCGATGGAATAGCCAAAGCAACCGGCACCCACCAGGCTGGCAAAAGCATAGAACATGAATTCCGGCATTTGTTTTCCAAAGAACTGTTCGGCAATCCAGCTGGCAAGCAGTGCCAGTACCAGCAGGGCAATCACCAGTTCACGCAGGCTGTAATTGCCGTTTTTATCTTTGAAAAGCTGGGTGAAAAATGTTTTCATAAGTGTATGCTGTTTTTTAAAATGCTGTATCAGTTATGGAACGGACAGGGTATCATGTGTCCTTTACCAGGCCATAGACCACAACGGCCAGACCGGTGCCGATAGCAAGGCCGCTAAGACTGAACATTAATTTTTTTTTGATTCACGAACAGCGGCTCTTTCGTCAATCAGTGTGTAGGTAAAACTGTTACCGTAAAGCTGTTTGTGTCTTTCAGCCAGTTGCATGAACAGGTTGAAGTCATTGATATTGGAAAACACCTGGCAGCCAGCGGAATGCCTGTCCACAGTTTTGGTGGTGCCGTAAACAGAGGCTCTGTGTATGTTGATGCCAAATATGCCGGTTTGTTCTTTGCCGTTATTAAAATCGAGAACAGCGTTTCTGTTATAGTCACGGATAACAGTAAGTGGTTTTTTCTGTACCAGTGCCAGGTATTTGCCCCGGTGCATCCCGATACCATGTGACCCGGGGTACTGACCAGCTTTTACAATCGCCGTGCCCTGCGGGTTCATCAGGTTTTTCAGCCAGTAGGTGCCGGGATCCGTGGTGGCGGCGAAAGAATGAAATGCCCACTTGCCATTGGCTGTTTTATAAAAGACATTGAGCGTATCATCAAAACTGTTGGGGGTGGTATTATTGGTTCTGATACCGACAATATTCAGTTCGCCGGTACGGGTATAGACCACATAGTTTTTTTCTTTCAGGGTGTCAAGGATTTGTTGTAGCATAAAATGGTTGTTTAGTTATAAGTAGGTTACAGTAGTACTGTTTACCAGGAAATATTTGCCGTCATTTTCAAACAGGGTGTATTGCTGTTTCCGGCTGACTTCATTACCCAGCACCATACGGGCGGGAACATCCACTCCCTGTGTAGCATTAATCCATACGGTAGTGGGCCTGGTGGTTACAATAGGCAATCCGTCAAAACCGGAAAGGCTCCATTTGCTGCCGTCATATTGCAGACCCATGCGCAGGAACTCCATCCTGATTTTTTGTTTTTGTGTCTCATCAGTAAAGCTGTTCAGCAGGCCGTTGACAAGTGTCTGACGGACACCATTGATACGGTAGGATTTGAATTTCTCACTCACCGCAGCATATTCTTCTTTGGTGTTCATACTGTGCAGGAGGTTAAGTACCTGGTTCAGGTCTTTTTTCTGCGCTGCATCATAGAGCTGTTTGGGCAGTGCTGATTTATCTGCCGTGGTGTTCTGCACCAGTACGTTAAAAGTGCTTTGTGAGATACTGACAGGCAGGTTCAGCTTTTTCAGGGCATTCAGCGTTTCACTGCCAAAATCACCGTCAGCACCATAGCGGGGAAGCACCGTTTTGCCGTATTTGCTGATAAGCGCCTGTTGCAGTTGCCGGACTTTATCGCCCCTGCTTCCTTTTTTCAGCGGGAATTCCGATACCGCAGCAGGTTCTGTTTGCAGGGGAATATCTGTTTTCGGGGTACTGTTTTTTTTCTTTGTTACTTTAGGCGTGTAGGTGGGTTCATAACTGACAGCAGGGGCTGTTTTTTTTAGTTCAGCATCCAGGTCACTGTCCTTGCCTTCTTTTCTTTTTTTATAATACTGCCAGCCAAAATAACCCAGGATACCGGCAGCGCTTACCGCCAGCCCGGTCAGGATAATCCTTTTTTTTCTTGCCTTATTATTTGTTGTCTTTTTCATGAGTATATTTCAGCGTTTAAATTTTGGCTCATTTCATAATTGATAGTATCAGGTTATGCCGGTTTTTGAGAGAGGATGCCCATCATTTCAGTAAACTCAAAAATGGTCAGTTCACTTTTCAGCTCACCCACCAGGTCATCACCATAGAGCTGCCGGTAGGCCGCAGCCACTTTAGTAAAATCTGTTTGGGTGGGTATTTCCAAAAACACCGCTTTCACGGCATCCTCGTCTGTTCCCGGAAAAATCCAGTTGGTTACTTCAAAGGCGGCCTTCAGTCTTTTTGCCCAGGAATCATAATGGACAGCGGAAAGCCCGGCAATTTTTTGATTGCTCTTTTCCGGTTTGGCGGCAATGATGGCGAGCATTTCATTGTACTCACTGTTTTGTAAATCATCCTGCATGTCTTTCATCAGGCTGCGGATGTACAGCTTCTGATAGGAACGCATGACTTTTCGGAATTCATCCTTACTGGGGATGGCCCGCAGGGTGCGGCGTATGGCTTCTTCATCTGTTCCCCATCCGAACCACATGTTATTGTCAAAGGCCATTTTGAGTTGCTTGGCATAGGTGGCGGCATTTCCTTCTTCATAGGTTTTCTTTTCTTCACTGACAGCCCTTGCATTGCGGACTACCTTTCTTCCAATTAGAAAACTGCCGCCCAGCACCACGATACCCAGTAATCCATACCTGATTTTTTCTTCCAGTGTGAATTTGTCCTGTGCGTTTTGTTCTTTCATGGAGGTGAGCATTGAAGGATTACCGTTTCGGGTTTATACACCCAGGTATTTTTTTGCCAGTGCTGTTTTTACCGGATCATGTTTTACGATATGAGCCAGTCTCGCCAGTTCTTTAGCAGAGAGTTTTTGTGCAAGAATTACCAGTGCCTGCATTTTGGTATCCGCTTCATTCTCCCCGGAGGCTTCGATGGAGATGTCGTATTGATATTTTTTCATGAGTTTCTTTTTTGTGATTATTTAAGCAGCAATGCCGCCACTTCTTTGATTTTTTCCGGGTGGTGTACCAGGTGATCCAGTATCTGAATGGCAGTTTGCATTTGCTGCGTATCCAGTACCGATTCCATGTGTTGCAGGAAGATGATATAACGCTGGTGTTCTTCACTGACGGCAGGGTTGCTTTTTTTCTGAAAGCTGGCCTGCGTTTCTTTTTCATCCGGCAGTTGTTTGTTTTCTTTTTCCAGGTTATCCTGTTCGATAACACCTGCCAGGGCTTCCCCACCCGGAATTTTGGCAAGCAGTTGCGGGTTACGCCGGATAACACCTTCAAGCATGACAGAGGCGAATTCGCCCATGTTGATATTTCCCAGTTTGAATTTGCTTTTCTTTTGTACTTCCAGTTGGGATTCCAGGCTTTCGGCATACTCCTCGGCTTCTTCCAGTTGCTTATGCAGGTTTTCTATTTCATTGCGCAACTGGTTCATTTCGATTTCCCGTTCACGGGCTGTGATCTTTTCCTGGATGAGGGTGTCCAGCTCTCCCAGTCCGTTAACGGTATGGGAAGCACTGTGGTGCTGCACCATAAAACAGTACTGGTCATTACGGGGAGAGGCGGCTGAATTATAAATAAGGATGCGGAGTTTTTCCGTGTTCTCATTCATGTAGTATTCATAGTTCTCAAAATCCTTTGGGTCATCTGTTTTCGGCACCACTTTCAGGTTGTCCACAAAAATTTCATAGGGACGGGGGTTGCCTTTAGCGGCCATGTCTTCCAGGAAATGTTTCAGTTTGTCTATTTTCAGCTGGTCGAATTTTTCATTTGAGACGGGCATAGTTTTTCAGTTTGGGGTATCAGTTGGATAAATTGTACCGATTGAAATTGTGATGAGTAATTGCGCACCCGGATGATGCCCTGGTGCTCGTATTGCTGTTCATTGATGGCTGTACTCAGCGGGTCGTATATACCGTACTCACTTTTCACGGAGATATATTCCGGGGAACATACCAGCAGAAAAATCTCTGCATGGGCAGACAGTTTTCTTTTTTCACCCGGACGGAGCATAAAGTGCCGCAGCCGCATATTGTAGTTATTACCGTAGCCCAGTTCCTTCATTCGCCGGGGAATATATTCCAGTGCCAGTGCTGTTGTCATATCAGTTTGTTTTACACTCCGCAGTTTCGTACCAGATATATACACTTACCACGTAAGGACAGTCCCTGCACATGGCTTTTCCGTATTCATCGGTGTAAAGACCATTAATAATCCGGGAAGAGGGTTCAAAAGAAATACTCTCTTCCTCCGTTAGCCGGTTATGCGTCCAGGGAGATGGCTTCCAGTAAGAAACCGGGGCATTATAATTACGGCTGATAAAATCAGGCGGTGCGTTCTGGTCTTTATAGTTCACCGTAAAATAGGTAAAGGAAAAATCACCCTGCATCAGGGAAGCATCACTTTTAACCACTTCCTTTATGTAAAACAGGTTTGAGTTGCCGGGGCTTTGCAGTTTCAGGGTGCCTGCAATAGTGCTTTGCGGCAGAATAAACTGGTTATTGGGAGTGATATAGGGAACTATAAAATCCTGTTCCAGCAAACGCAGCCCCGTTTCAATCCCGATGATACGGCTTACCCCCAGCGGAAGACGTAATGAAAAATACCTTACCTCTTCTTTTCGGGTGATGCGCAGTGTTTGTACAGCAACCTGTTGTTTCATGGGTGATCAGTTGTGAATGGTGAATAATGAACAGACCTGTTTTAATCAGCCTGGCACAGCAGGTAGAGGCTTACCCGGTAAGGAGCATACTGTGTTCTGCCATCAGGGTTATCCTTGTATTCAATTTTCACGGTGCCATTACCGGCAGGGACAGAGCCGATGTCATAATAGCGCTGATTGGGGGCGACACCGATACCGGAGAGCAGCAGTTTGCTTTCAAAATTTTCGGGAAAAACTTCTTCCTTGTTGATTTCAATTTTTTGTGTGCCCCTGAAGTACAGCAGGTCATCTTTATCACTGCTCAGCAGCACCCCTTTGACATGTGTGATGTTTTTATCCAGGTCAAAGGTTTTGCTGAAACTGCCGTTTGCCTGTGTGACAGCTATGTCAAATCGTTTCTTGATTAGTTTACTCATCGGTTCAGGTAATTATCTGTTTAAAAAAAGACCGTAAGTGGGGCTATGAACCATAACCCCACCGGCATGTTTCCCTTGCATAGAAGCTCCGCATACCTTGCCTTACGGCCATATCTTTAAGGCGTTGTGATCGTACCGTGCAAACCTGCATAGATGTAAGTGTTTGCAGGGATGCCGTCTGTGGTGCCCAGTTCAATGGTTAATTCCATCAGTACATCGTCCTGGATAAGGCGTGGGTTTGACAGCTTATAATATCCCAGCGGCACCTGGTGGTAATTATTCGTTTTAAAAAGTGTATTGCTGGTTTCAGGAACGATTTGTTTTTTATTGCTCTTGAGAGAAAACTCTCCGTTGGCAATCGCCGGAAACTCTTCCAGGGCTTTAAAATTTGTGGCCACAATTTTATCCTTTGTGCCATCCGCTGATGTTCCAGCCAGCAGGTAGATACCGCTTACCAGCAGTACCTGGTTCTTTTGCAGTTTGGCATTCGATAGATTGCGCAGACCGATTTCTTTGTCATCCTGTGTCTCAAACATCTTGATGGTTTTGGAACCCACCGGTTTGATGGAATAGATAATGGTATCTGCCAGGCGCAGTTCACCTTTCAGCAACGATTCTTTGATATGAACCGGGAGTTCCGCAAAATGTTTTTCCATTTCAGCACGGGAGCCTCGGCTGTTGCCCCCGGTACTGGCTAATTTGTTAACGGTGCGTTGCCGCTGTATCGGGTTCATGCGGCGCAGTGCACCCAGCAGTTCGCCGTCTTCGATTCCTTCGATGCCCAGCAGGGCACCCTGGTTGTTGTACTCTTCAATGCCTTCAAATAATCCTAACATAAATTTGTTGTTGTGCTTCGGCTGTTGTGATGATGACAGTCAGAAGCGGGTAAAAAATTGTTTTAAAAATTGTTCTGCTTTTTGGTTCAGAATATTTTGTCCTCCACATCCATCAGCATCAGGTCATTGTTCCCGCTGCTGAGTTGCTGGAACTGCATCCCGCTTTCCTCCACCTGGTTTTCGATACTGTCGAGGGCCGCCAGGCTGTTTTGCCAGTCTGATCCGGGATGAGTGAAGTATTGCAGTTCACCCACTGTTTTGACAGCAGGAGCGGCTGCTTTTCCTTTTATCAGTTTGTCGAGATAGAGTTTTTCAGAAAAACTTTCCTTATATGCCTGCAATCTTTCTTTCACCCCATCAAGCCCTTCCAGTCCGTTGGTGGTTTTGCTGCCCTGGAATCCGTTTGAAGCCATCATCCCGACACCAAACAGCGTTGCCAGTTTGTTGTCCGTGAAATGTCCGGCGCCGGTCAGAATCGTGCCGACAATCAGCGAAGGTTTTCCGATGGCAGCACCCACGATGCCGCCGCCAATCACACCCACCAGCAGGACTTTGCCTGTTTCCAGTATGGTGTTTTTTACATTGCCCTTAGTGGGCAGTCCGTCATTCATGCCGGAAAGAAAATTTTTCTTCTTTGCGTTTTTGGCATAACGGTTTTTCTTTTTTGCCATAGAGAATTAATTAGTGTTTTTTAAAATTGTTCAGAGTAAGGCCACTGCTTTTTTTGTTGTTTTGCGCTTCTGTTGCCGGTGATGGTTTTTTCTTTTGCGTTTAGGCACACCGGAAAGTGCAGCACCCGCAGGTGAGGATTTATTTTTTGCTTTCGTACTTCTTAATAACTGATAACCGATTGCCAGCAGGGTGATACCACCTGCACCGATTGCCACCGGCTTAATCCAGTTTTTGTTTTTATCCCAGAAACTTTCTTTATCCGGCGTTCCGCCGTTATCCGGTGCCGCAGAATTGCCGGTATTGCTGTCTGCATTTTCTTTTTCGTTAGCAGTATTATTTGGCGGCTGCTCATCGCCAGTCTCTGTGTCTTTTTTTACGTTGGAGGGTGGGGAGAATTCGTCATTCGCCTTTTTTACCATATTACTTTCTGAAGACGAGGAAGAATCTGAACCTGGCGCAAAACTGTTTTCGTTTTTTACATTACCGGGTGTGGATACAACGGGCGCACTGGCAGGTGTATCTGTAACCGGCGCTTCGTTCTCCGCCTGTTCATTTCTGGCTTCATCAAAATCCTGTGTTTCTTTTGATTTCTTCTGAAAAATATCACCAATCTGTTTGAGTGCAGCCACAATACCTGCCACTACTCCGGAAGCAGCAGCGATGGAAGTAAGGGTAATGGGTTCGCCCAGTTCCCCGAAACCATCATAGCCCTCCATGCCTTCAATATTTTCCTCATAGTACATGGCAGCACCCAGCACATCTCCCAGTGAAGAGAATTCATCAGCGTACCCAATCATGCCGTCAAAACCATCAAGGCCATGAATCGCTTTATCCTTGTTGCCTTTGCCTTGCAGGATAGCCTTGCGCAGATTGTCCGGTTTACCGCCTGCCTTGAAAAAAATGTTCTCGAGTTTTTGACGGGTGGCCACCAGCTTCTGAAATTTCTCAGGAAAGATTCCCTTCTGTGCCGCCTGTTGTGCAGACAGATAGCTCCAGCGCAGCCGACCGGCCACATTCTTTACATTTAGTTTCATCGAAGCCAGGATACCGTTGCGCAGCAGCACAGTTGCCGGGTTCACCTTATTGATGATATTGAGAAATTTTCTTGGCTTCTTTTGTTTGGGTGTATTGGGTGCGGCTGCTTTTGCCGCTTTCTTTTGCTGCAATTTATTTTTAAGGATTGTCTTTGATTTTGCTGCTGCCTTTGGAATACCGGCAGGGAGTTTTTTTCCCTGGCTGAGTTTTCGCTGAATGATTTTTCCCAGTTCTTCCATGCCACCATTCATATAGTAGGTATCATTGGCATCTGCATAGAGGGAAGGTGTATCATCCAGTCCGCTTAAATATTGTAAATCCATTTGAAAATCTTTTTTTGCTGAAAAGGGTACTTCGTGGTTAAAAAAATCGGTTACACAATCAAGAGTGAGGTAGTTCCCATCCGGGAGAGGCACGATGGGGTAGATATGCTGAAAGTAATTACGCCGGTACTTGGTAATGCGCAGCGTATGCTGGATACCCAGGTTGGTGAGTATGCTGCTGATAAATACCGAATAACAATCGCAATCTACCCCGGAGCTTCTGTCGTGCCAGCTGCGGGCGGGACTGCGGATTTGCTCAAATCCTTCCTGGTCTTTTTTGTAGTTGATATGTTCATATACAAAATGCCAGGTCTTGCGGCAGGTTTCATAGAGAGAATCAGTTTGCAGCAGGGAAGCAATCTTTTTTGTGTGGCTGAGTGTCTGGTGAACAACTTTTGGAATAAACAGTACGGTATCATTCAGGTCAGCATTTTTCCGAACCGTGGTTGTGGCAGTGTCAGCCGGGGGAAATAAATGACTAAACTCATTTCCGCTTTTAAGATGTCTTTTTCTGCTGGCTTCCATTTCTTGCTTTATTTTTTTAGTACAATATCACTGGTGGTCTCATAGGGGAATTCCTTAAACCCCAGGTTAATAATGGTCATCACTTTCAGTTGCAGCTGCACCGGTTCTTTTTTTTGCATGGTCTTCACCACCGAATAACCCAGCGAAAAAATGTTGACAATGGGCAGGGTAATCAGTATCTGGTCAATGTTTACTTCACCATAAGCCGGGATAGTGATTTCCTGGTTGACAACCTGCGAACTCCCGATGGTGCTGCCGGAGTAGATGAGTTTAACAAAGGGGAATTTTATTTTGAAACTCCCCTTTGTAGGGTTTTTCATCAGCACATCAACACGAATGGTAAGCCCGTCAGTACTTAGTTTTTGCAATGCTGCCTTCGGGATGATTTCCAGTTCCACCTGCATTTTTTTCAGCCGTTTGTAGTAAGCATACCCCGCAAATAATCCCCCGCCGACAATTGTGGCTGTCAGTACTTTTTTTATCATAACAATGACTATGAATGGTGCTTACTTTTCTTTTTTGCGTGTCAGGTAGTCGGCCATCATTTTATAAGCGAGCCAGATACCGCCACCGATGGCGGCCTTTAGTGCATAATCCAGCAGCCCGGTAAAGTCCAGGTTGGCCAGCAGTATTGAACCGGTGAGGAACATATTGCTGAAACCGCTGTCTGTATGTGTTGCTTTTGTATCCATAGGTTTTTCAGGATGCTTTTTTCAGAGCAGCTACCGGGGGAAGTACAATTATTTTTTGTGGTGTTCCCAGTGCGGTAACAATACCTTTTACCTGCTCTGTGGTGAAATATTTTTTTGTCTTGGTGCCGTACTCAACGGCTTTCTCATTGATCCACCTGCGGAGTGTATGCCTGCTGACATTGTAAATGGCGGCAAGATCACAAAGACGGTAGGGACGGATAATAAGATTACCGGATTCATCAAAAAACTGTTTTTGCATTGTGGCACCGATTGAAAAGGAGTAAGAAACGTTGAAAAATTATTACGCATTACCGATTTGCTGCACGGCGATTACCTGGAACAAGGTGAGCAGGCCCGGCGTTTGTTTGTCAATAAAATATTGCCGCCAGTACTGGTAGTTCTGCGTGGTGGGTTCTTCACTGAACTCCAGCACTGCTTCGGCCATTGCCCGCAGTTCCGCTTTATAATCCGGCAGTGATTCACGGACAGATTTGATTTCATCATACCAGGCTTTTGTACCGGCGAAGCCAAACTCATAATTACGGTCTAACCAAAGCGAAGGAAGCGGAATAAAACGTCCCGCACTTTTATTTACATATTGCCTGGCCAGTAACACCCGCTGGCAAAAACTCAGAAATGCTTTTTCCGGGTTCTTTGACAATGAGAGATATTCAGTAATCTTTTCTTTGGCGATGTCAATCTCTTTGGAGGAAAAACGGGTGCAGTTCCACAAAGCACTGTAAGCAAAATTCCAGGCGGTACTGACGAGCCTGCTGATTTTTACATCCGGCTGCTCATTATCCCTGATAATCCTGAGTGTGGTTTTCTTTGCGGAGCTTTTCAATGTGTTTGTCTGTCTCATATCTTTTTGTTTTGTTGTTATGTATCGTTGACAGGGCAAACATACTATTAGTGCAAACTGTCACTTTCCACTTTGTGCAGGTTTATGTCAGTTTATGCTGAACAATGCTCGGTTATGTAAAAACAGGTAAAATTTTTAACCGTTTGCACCCGGAAAGTTTTCCGTGAAACAACAAAATGTATCGTCCTGATTTTTCCTTACAGTGTTTTTAGTCGTCCGGCTTTTTGCTTACACCTCTAAAAAAAATTAACCCCGCAGTATATGCGGGGCTCTGAATAAAAAATTTTAGTATGACAATCACCGTTACTTATCTTCTGCTTTTCCGGGGAGACCCAGTTTTTCAAAAATAATTTTAACCTGTAAGGCTGTATAAAAGCGGCCAATTCTTTTGCCAATAGCTTCATCGTGGGGTACGAGCCAGTTTTTAAGCGTTCTGCTTTGCACACCATAGATGCGGGCTAATTCTGCCAGGCTGTAAGGTTTGATTTCAACATAATCGTTCGTAGTGCTCATAATCGTAGGCTTTATATTTTTATCAGTTGTTTTATCCGTAGTATTCCAAATAGTCGCTGGCATTAATAGCAAGCAGTTCACACACCTGTATGATCCCCAGTTTTGTTTTGCCCATATATTCCGCCAGCCACTGCCGCATCAGTTGTGGCTTTTCGGCAGGAATATCCAGCTGCTGCGGCTCCCGTCTCCGTATCTTTTGCTGGTTAAACTGTTGCAGCAAATAACGTTTTTGATTGGGGGTGAGCAACCCCAGGTCATCAGCCCGGTACAGCAGGGCAATCATACTCACCTTCCATTTTAGTTTCAGCTCTCCCAGCAATGGCAGGGTTATGCCTCCTTTAAAATCTTTGCGGATTTCTTTTTCGGGCATCAGCAGCTCTGCGGCAAAGAGATTGGCTTCATGATTTATATCCCGGTAATGCGGCACTACCGTATAGGTGTGCATCAGCAGGTGCCCTAATTCATAAGCCAGCGAGAAACGCTGCCGGTCTCCCAGCATGGTGCTGTTCAGAAAGATTACCGGGTACTTATCATCGGTGAGGATGCTGCGGCTGTCCACCCGTTCTGTACCAAAATCAAAGCTGTTAATAATGATACCCTGCTGTTCCACCAGCCTGATAAGATTGTCAATCACCGGCGTATCTGCTCCCCATTTTCTGCGTACCAAACCGGCAATCTTTGCCGGAGTATTTTTTTCGTCAACACCAAACAGGGGCAGATGGGGAAAGGGTTTGTTTAAAACCCTTGTTACAAACTGTACATGCCTGCGAAGGATGTTAACCTGGGCTTCCACAGGTGAAATCAGCTTCATCGGCACCTGCTGACGCTTGCGGTAAGCAAGATTGGTGGGCATAATATGTCCGGGGAGTTTGAAAAAAGCCGGGGGGTAGCCAAGCGCTTCAGACAGGGCGTTGAGGGTTTCTTCGCTGGTATGTGTTTCACCGCTTTCCAGCCGGGAAATATTGGCTTTATGCAGGTGAATCTTCTCTCCCAGCTCTTGTTGGGTAAGCCCCCTGGCATCACGGGCTAAAATAATCATGTCGGGGTTAATCGCTATTGTCATAATCACTGATTCAGAGAACAAACTTATATCCGATGCTTGTAAATACAAAAAATATGTTGCGAATGTGGATAAATATACTAAAAATAGTAGTTTTACTGTGCGGATTGGTCAGGGAGCCATTGTGGAGTATTTGAAAAATCTTTGGGAATGATTGAAAGACCATATAAAGATGGTATTTTTTTTTGGCATGTCGAATCGGCCTTCATACCTTTAAGACGCAGAAATAACAACTACTGATAATAGTGTTATGCAATCACTGAAAAGAAACCTTCCTGTATAAGTTATTACCCAAAGCACTATTTATTTTTTTTGAGCAGGAACTGAGAAAAGGTGAATCTCAAAAAATTCTTTGTGAAGGTGTTTAAACATTCTTTACCTGTTATTGTATTGTCTTTTTAAGAATGGAGAAGAAGGAGGGTAATTAAAAATTAACCAGGGACATGATATAAATCATGTTTTTTATTTGTTACGTGTTTCAAATTTGGGTCAGTGAAGATTCAGAACAGTGAGTTCTTTAAAAAAATTAAAACCAATCCGCTGCTTATGTACTATCGTATAGCAGTCATAATATTTCTCTCACTTTTAGTATCAAACGCCAGGGCGCAGGAAGTACAAACTCCTGATAGTTCCCTAAGTAAGTTATTGCAGTCTCCTGAAAAATACGTTGATGCCGTTGCTTCAAAAATAGACAACTACTACAGTCGGATAAATGCAAAAACTGAAAAGACATTAGAGCGTCTGTCCCATTGGGAAGAAAAGATTAAGTCGTTGTTAGAAAAAGCCAGCCCCGAGACTGCTGCGAAGTTGTTTGCAAAGGATCAGATTACATTTAAAGTACTTTTAGAAAAATACAAAGAAGGTAAACTGGCTGTAGAAAGCCAAAAAACCAAATATAATGAATACAGGGAAAAACTGAATAATACCCTTAAATATGTAGATACCAGGAAACAGGAATTAGACAAAAAAATTCTAAAGCCACTGGAAGAAGCAAATGCAAAAGCAAAGCAACTTGAGGATAAAATAAAGAACACAGAAGCCCTTGAGCAGTTAATCAAAGAGAGGCGTAAACAACTATTAGATCAGGCCATGAAATACATTGGCAAGAGCAAGTATTTTCAGAAAATGTCCAAAGAAACATATTACTATCTCGAAACAATAAAAAACTATAAAGAAATTTTCAGCAATCCTACAAAAGCCGAAGAAGTAGCATTAAAGTTGCTAAAAAGGATTCCATCGTTTAATGAGTTTCTTGAGAGAAATTCTTTTCTATCATCAGCATTCGGGAACCCAGGTGCTGTTAACCCTAATGGTACGGTTGGGTTATTACAGTCCCGTGTTGCAGTTCAGGGTGTGGCGCAACAGCAATTAAGTGCCTCGGGTCCAAATCCACAGCAGGTGTTTCAGCAGGCATTGCAATCTGCGAGGGGGCAAATAAATGAATTAAAACAAAAGATATCCGAATTTGGAGGGAATAGCAGTGATTTTGATATCCCTGATTTTAAACCAAACCCTCAAAAATCTAAAACCCTGCTTCAAAAAATTGAATTTTCGGGCAATATACAAACAACAAAAAACAATTCTGCATTTCCGGTCAGTAGTGATTTTGGTTTTTCTGTTGGATATAAACCATCTCCTAAAACAGTTTTTGGCATCGGGGGCTCCTATAAGCTTGGCTGGGGTGATAGTTTTGATAATATCCGTTTAACACATCAGGGCGTAAGCCTCCGCACATTTATTGACTGGCGGTTAAAAAGGAGCTTTTTCATTAGTGGCGGTTACGAACAGAACTATTTTACAGAAATAAAAAATTTTTCTCAGCTAAGGGATTATTCGTCCTGGAAAAGCAGTGCACTATTAGGCCTCAGTAAAAAGTATAAGATTAGTAAAAAGAAAAATGGAGAATTAAAAATCCTGTATGATTTTTTTTCTCAGACAAAAATACCTAAAACAAGCCCGGTATTATTCAGGGTCGGATTTGGATTGTAAAAGTAAAAACAAAAAAATATGCGTTTCGGAATCCTTGTATTTCTGGTTATGACCATTGCAGGTAATTCAGTGGCACAGGTTAATATGCAAACTGGTGCTGCAGAACAGGCTTTCCCGTTGATAAACTATGTAGATGGTAAAGCGGGACTAAGTTTTGGTGTTGGGCTACTTTATTCCAGCGGAAACGGGTTGCTGGTTAATGACATTGCTTCTGATGTGGGAACCGGCTGGAATCTTGATGCCGGAGGGGTTATTATGAGAATGCAGAATGGGGAGCCTGACGATCAGCCGGAGTGGTTTGGTGCTAGTCCTGGTCCAAGGGGTAAGTTCTGGGAATACACCAACAGGGGTCCGGACTATGTTTTAAAAAACTATCCTGCAGGATATTTGTATAATCCCCATGTAGGGAAAGGGTGTAATGTGGGATTGAATTATTATCCTTCTTTTAAGAACCCGGCAATATATAAGGAACTGAATATCGTGGCATCCGATATGGAACAGGATAAATTTGTTTTCAGGATGAATGGTAGGTCTGGAGTGTTTATTATTGGAAGGGACTGGAAAGTGACAACTATCGGAGACTCAAGAATCAAAGTAAATTTTTCAACCACTGATATGACCTCACAGGGGATTAGGACAACTATCAGCCAGTTTATTATAACTACAGAAGATGGGATTAAATATACATTCAGGGACAGAGGGGTTAATCGGTTGCTCAGGTATAAATATTCCAGACGATTAGATAACGGGGAGTATCAGATAATAAATGGGAACACAAATGACTGGGGTTATGCGGTGAACCGTTTTTGGGGCTATGAGATAGGTATGGATGAAAGACCATTGATTGTAAATTCATGGTATTTGTCTGAAATTGAAAATACAAATACCAAACAAAAAGTTCTTTTTAATTATCAAAATGTTCAAAACAAAACAATCGTATCAAAGATAATAAGCCATCAGAGAGACTTGAATAATAGCGGCAGGGTAAGAGGGCTTTATGCCAATGCGGACAGAAAGGCAAATGGAAGGGCCTGGTATAAGTATCTTTCGAATGAAGCAAATGCTACCAATTATTCATGGAACACTTATTTGCTTGACAAACTGGCTCCTGGAACGACTTCGTTGATATATAACCGTTCTGTTGCAGATGGGAAACGGATAGCCAGTATTTCGTTGCCCAACGGAGGTGTAATATCTTTTGGTTACAGCAATTTAGGCCGGGCAGATTTGTCGGGGGAAAATGCACTTGAAATGATAAGTTATCAATTGAACGGACGAAACATCCGGGCATATAAGTTGTCTTATGGGTATTTATTCAAAAATACTATTCAGCCATATTACTCCTCGTACAATAGTTTTAATAGCAAATTTTTGAGACTGTGCCTTTTAAGTATTCAAAAGCAAGGCGAAGACGGAAACACATCTTTAGAGCCTCCTTATAAGTTTAGCTATTATACAGGTACTACGAAAGCGCAGGATGATATTGTTCCGGCACAAAATTATCTTTCACAGGACCACTGGGGTTATTACAATGGGGATTATTCTGGCTTATCATTAACAGAAGACCATGATAATTTAAGCGGTGAACAGGATGCCTATTTTAAAGCAGTGTTACCAAAATTTAAAAATGCGAAAAACGGGTATGCGAAAAATGGTTTATTACAAAAAATTACTTATCCAACGGGAGGGTCTCTGCAATATGAGTACACACAAAATATTCCCTCACAAAATATACTTCCGATCGGCAACGACCAGTTAACCGGAGGAGTCTCAGTATCAAAAACGATTCTTTTCGATGGAGAGGATTATTCAAAAACGATTGAAAAGGAATATCAATACAGAAATTCTGCTGGGGCTAACTCAAGGTGGGGAGATGAAACACCTAGTTATTATGGTTTTAGCATTACCGAGTTTAATCTCACTTGTTTTGGTGGCGGAAAAAGCTATAAATATCCTGGTCTGGCATATGCTGAGATGGCGACAAGTATTGACTGGGGGAAAATTCTAGGAAAGGCATTGATTAGTGCCGCAATTGGTGCAGCAGTGCAATATGGATTTGGGGCTGCATTAACTGTACTAGGAGCTGGTGCAGCAATTCCTTTTGTAAATATTGCGATTCTTGTTGGAACAATTGTTAAGTTTTGGATAGATTGTAAGAAGACATATGAGTACCATCGTTTCATACTTGGGAACTCAAATAATATTGCTCAGAACCCTCTATCGTCATCCTATTCGGCGGTTGAAGTGCGAAGTAACTCCCCGACCGGATATAATGGTAGAGCGATTTATGAGTTTACAGGCCTTTCAGATTATCCGGCGATTATACCCAAACTGGAATGGCCGTACTCTCAAAACCAGCGACTATTAAGCTGGGCATATGGGTTGCCGAAGAAAGTAACAGTTTATGATAAGGACAACAAGGTTGTAAATGTTTCAGAGAGTGCCTATGAGTTTATTTCATCAAAGCTCAATGGTGATACTAATAATCTTAACTGTAAATGCGCTACAATAAATAAGGAGGCAATTCCTTCATATAATTGGGATGAATATGAGAAAACCTGGTTTGACTGGGGCAATCATCGCTGGATGTGGCCAAGTCCATACTTTATTACTACGGGAAGGTCAGACCTGGCCTCAACAGAGGAGAAAGCTTATACAAATGAGGTGTTATACTCTCACATTGTAACAAAAGTTGTATCAGACCCAATGACACTGTTACAGAAAGGTAAAATTACGTTGAAGGACGAAAGTACGCTCATGTTTCAGGTCTCCTATTTCCCTACTGATTATAACATTCCGGGTAGTGCCCTGGAAAAGTTAAAAGAAATAAATGCAATTCATACGCCGGTTTCTACAGAAACCTGGATAATGCGGTTTAACAGGGTAAACCATTCTCTGATCGGTATGTTCTTGCTTGATGCCTCTGTGACGGAATATAAAGTATACACGTTTGGTTCAAGGCAGGAAGTAAAGCCTTGGAGAACATGGCAGTTACGATCAAAGGAACCGGTACACTATACCTCTATAGGTACCCATAATCCATCTGTTCTTATACGGAATCCGTACTATTTTAAGCTTCAAAGCGAGATGATTTACGATAATGACGGGAACCTTGTACAGACAAATTCAAATGACAATAAAACGAGTTTTATTAATGATTATTCTGACAGATATGTAATTGCATCTGTTGCAAATGCCGATTGGACAGACATTGCCTATAGCAGTTTTGAATCTGCGGGTAAGGGTAACTGGCTGTTTAATTCCGGTTCAGTAAATACGATGGTCGGTATAACAGGTTATAAATCCTTCAATCTTGATGCAGCAAATACGGTAAGCAGAAGCCAGCTTAACCCTTCTAAGGCATATGTGGTTACATACTGGGTAAAAGATGACAAAACATCCCCTGTTCTTGTTAATGGTGTTCAGGGTGAATTGCTTTTTGAAACGAACAACTGGAAATTATACCGCCATGAAATTTCAGGCAGTTCATCAGTTCAGATAACAGGCAACGGAAAAATTGATGAATTAAGACTTTATCCGAAAGAGACTTTGATGAGTACTGTTACTTACAAAGAAGGCATTGGAAAGATAAATGACTGTGACGCAAACAACAGAATTCTCTTTTATGAATATGATGCGTTGGGAAGAATGAGTGCCATAAGGGATCAAAACAGAAATATCATCAAGACATACGAATACAACTACAAGCAATAACTGCTTTGATAAAAAATTTCTTAGATATGAAATCTTCGAATATGCAATTCAGAAAATATACAGTTGGTGTACTTTTTTTACTACTGAGTTTTGCTTGTGGAAATGAACTTAGTGCACAAACATATGCGACATCAGGCGAAATAACTAAGGCTAATTATATTACTTCTTCAGTTATTCAGTCATCTATAGAAAGAAGGGAAAGTAACGATAGCAAATCATCAGGCGACCTGGACGGGCAAGGCGGTACAACTTATAGCATTGATGGACCTGTCAGCGTAGACAGGGTGAGCAAACAGGGATATACGGTTGTGCCAAGAGCGCCGCTTGGTTTTTGGTGGTATGTAAGCTGCGGAACGGTGATGGAGTATTACGACGATATGATTGTGATTCTGTTCAGTAATACAACCTGTAACACTTCTACTATTAAGCTTTTCAATGCCAGTAATGTGTTGCAGGCAACATTAACGGTTACAATTGTTGGAGACCCCAATCCCCTGTCTGCAGGGCAAATTCTTACCGGAAGCCAGTCCGTAAAACTGGATTCTATTCCCGGTACTTTATTTGCAACATCTGCCCAAGGCGGGAGTTGCAGCAACAGTTATCAGTATCAATGGCAGTATTCTTATAACGATACGTTGTACTGGAACATTGAAGATGCCGTTTCAGACTCTTTACCTTTTGAAGGAGGAATTGACAGGAATACATATTTCAGACGAAAAGTTGTATGCGGTATGGATTCTATGTACACAGCAAGTGTTGCTGTTTTTCTTATTCCCCCCTTTCATGCAGGTACGATAACAACCCCCAGCCAGGTTATTCCGGTTAACTCTGTTCCTCCAGTGGTAAATGCAACTCCTGCCAGTAATGGAGATTGTTTTGCATATTCTTATCAGTGGCAACAATCTGCTGACGGACTGTCTTTTTCAAATATTTCAGGAGCGGCTTCGCAAAACCTTTCTTATCCGGTTCCTGTAACCGGTAATATTTTTCTGCGAAGGCAATCAACCTGTAATACTGAGACAAAGAGTACCAATACTGTTTTGTTCAGGGTACAGAATAGTATTACACCACCTTCTCCTGTAAAAAGCAGTATTGACAGCTTACTGGAAGGTGCGGGGATTAATATTGCCACACTGTTCAATATTTATAATGATTCAGTGGCGAATAACAGACCAGCGCCAAATCCCTCTATGGATTCATTAGAAGCAGCAGCTATTAATGGAAGGTTATTGTTTCAGATTGATAATGGTATCAGCGGACTTGATGCGACTTTCATGGACAGCCTTCTTAATTATACACCTGCCGATAATATACAGGGAAGGATAATTGCAGATAGTAATGGTACAGCAGCAGCAGATACCACACCGGTATTTATCCCATTTATTGATGACAATACTATTCAACTATACCGCTCAACGGGCAATTACGCAGCTTTGGACTCTATAGTCAGCGACATTCCGGAAGTGTCTGCGCAGGAAGCGTCATATCCGCTTGAAGTTTCTTTATATAGTTCGGTACCGGAGGCACAGCGAACGTACATACCCCAGATAAACACTCTGGGGATGAAGCAAAGTATTGTAATTGATGGAACGTCAATAGTGGAAAGGAATCAGGTTCAGCATTATACAGCGTCATTTTATTTCGCTCCGGGTTCTGCAGGGGGAATACAATGGGTGGTAAAAGGAGGAACTATTGTATCCCAGAATACAAACCCTTCCAGCGGGCAGGTATTTGCAGATGTAAGGTGGGAAAGCTCGGCTGATCTTCCGTATATCGGATTGTTCGATATAGGCTCCAACCAATACAGAATATTTCCTGTATTTTTTTACACCCTGAAGTGCAGAATCTATCCTGCATTGCAGACAATGAGTTATGGCCAATCTCCTGCAAGACTAATGTCAACAACCTGTAATGTACCCCCGGGGTCTTCAATCCAGTATCAGTGGCAAATACTCGATGTATATGCCAATACAAACTGGTCTGATATAAGTGGGGCAACAAACAATGTCTATCAGCCATCTCCGCTAAATCGTCCATGGTTAATGTACAGAAGATTAACCAGGGTATATGACAGTTATGGTAACTTGCTTTCAATTAATGTTTCTTCTGCTTCAAGTGTGAAGCTATTTGAGATTACGAATAATACTTATCAGGTAGCCAGCTATAACGTTGAATATAATACGTCACCATCCATAACCATGTATCCGGCGTATGGAGGAATGCTTGTCCCTCCCGGAGGAACTTATTCCTACCAGTGGGAGGTTTCGGTTAATGACGGCCCATGGCAACCAATCGGTACCACAATGTCTTTCCCTGGTTATCCAATCAGGGATAAAAAAGTTGCTATAAGAAGGACTGTTACTATTAGCGGAGTACCTTCTGAGGTCTACAGCCTGCCACAACAGTTTTGGAAGACAGAGGCCCCCGTTTTTTACTTTACCTATTACTATAAGTCAGCCGATTTTGAAAACCGTAATTATATCAGGGAAAATGTTGTGCTTACAAGGGGTATTGACCGGTGGGAAGATGCGGATTTATTGGCTTCAGATAAGAAAATGCAAACCACTACTTACTTAGATGGTTTAAGCCGTCCGGTTCAGGTAGTTGGCAAGGGTACGCATTATGATGAGAATACGAATCAGTGGTATGACATGGTACAGTCAATCACTTATGAGGCAGGCGGAAGAGTTGATAAAGCGCTGATGCCTTATCCAACGACGGAGAATTCTGGAAAGTTCAAAACAAATGTAGCCACTGCCCAGTCGGCCTATTATCAGTCAAAATTTGGCGAGAACAATGCGTATTCAAAAGTTGAATACGATAATAGTCCGCAGAACAGGGTAAAAAAAGCCTTTGCACCCGGTGATAGTTGGGTGGGAAATAATGTAAGTGTTTCAGGTGATGTTGAAGTATTTTTTCCATTAGTTGATAAAGTGAGAAAATGGGAAGTAGGATACACTGCAGGAGCGATACCTGTATCTGTGCGAACATATACAAATGAACTTAACCTTATTAAAACGTGGGGAAAAGATGAAAAAAATAAAAAAGTTCTTTCTTATACCGATTTGAACGGAAATCTGGTGCTTAAGAAGGTACAGTTAGCCGATGGAGATTCACTTACAAATGAACACCAGGGGTGGTTATGTACGTATTATGTATATGACGATTATAATCAGCTGCGGTTTATTATCACACCTAAAGCTGTAAAAGAAGCAGAAAATAATAATTGGGTATTAACCCAGGATATGGCGAATGAGCTTTGTTATTGGTATGACTATGATGATTTAGGAAGGGCTGTTGCAAAGAAAAGTCCGGGTAAAAATGCAGAATACTTTGTTTATGACAGAAAAAACAGACCTGTATTTACTCAAGATGCAGGAGTCGCATTATCTGAGCCGGGCAACCCCATTCTCGCCACACTATACGATGACCTCAACAGACCTGTAATGACAGGGCTGTTGTATGGAAGAACAATAACAGAATGGCAAACATTTTCAAATGCAGATCCGACAACTATAACCACAGTAAGTACAGCATATGGCGGCACAATAAAAATTCAGGGAAGCCCTTTGACGGTATCTGAAATAAACAACCCGGCTGTATTTAAACAATTAAGCTTTAACTATTATGATAATTACACTTATACAGGTGCGAAAACTTTTAATGCAGCACATACCAATAATCTTGCGTATAAAAACGCTTCATCAACCGGCAATGTTGAATCAAACTCATTAACCAAGCGATATACGGGAATGATGACCGGGGTAAAAACAAGGGTAATGGATGGGAATAGTTCATCCCCTGTGTTTTTGCTATCATCCGTGTTTTATGATGAAGAAGGCCGGGGCATACAGTCACAGACCGATAATATAAAAGGCGGTGTAGAGATTACATCCAGCCAGTATCATTTTGACGGAAGGCTTTTAAGCTCAATACAAACCCATAACGGAAACGGAACACCCTTTACCAATTTTTCCATACTCAATAAATATAAGTTTGACAAAATTGGCCGTGTGGTTGCAGTTGGCAAAAAAATTAACAATGCAAGCCGAAACTACGTAGCGTCAGTAAATGTACCTACAACGCAGGAAGATGATGATGCCGGGTACAAAATGACGGTAGCAATTAAGTATAACGAACTGAACCGGGTGGTTAAGAAAACACTTTCTCCCAACTACAACAATAACCAGGGCATTGAGACATTAGATTATACATATAACCTGCGGGGATGGCTCACTGGCATTAATAAGGATTACGCTTTAGGAGAATACAACAGCGACCAGTGGCAGCATTTCTTTGGTATGTACCTGGGCTATGATAACCGGGATGGTAAATTTGCTGCCCCGCAATATAACGGGTCGCTTACCGGAGTGCAGTGGAAAAGCCAGGGAGATAATACGCCCCGTAAGTTTGACTACGAATATGATAATGCCGGCAGGTTAATGAAATCAACGTTTAACCAGCGGGGAAACAATACAGAAGGATGGAACAGGACGAAAGTTGACTTTAGTACAAAAGACATCACCTACGATGAAAATGGCAATCTGCTTACCATGACCCAAATGGGTATTGTGGCAGGTGGAGCCACCCCTGTTATAGTAGATAATCTGTCTTACCAGTATTTAGCAAAATCCAATAAGCTGAGAAGCGTTACAGATAATGCCGGAAGCAGTGCTAACGGAAAACTGGGAGATTTTAAAGATGGTACTAATACCAGCACAGATGATTACAGTTATGATGCAAACGGCAGGCTTGTTATGGATAATAATAAATCCATTACAGGTATTGTGTACAATTACCTTGACAAACCAGAACGCATATGGATAAACCAACCGAATAAAAGCGGAAACATAAGATACATTTATAGCGCAGGTGGAAGTAAAATACAAAAGATTACCACCGAGAACCCCTCGGCATCGAATGGCAATCAGCAACGGATTACCACCACTACTTATATTGGGGCTTATGTATATGAGCAGGTAACTGTTGCTGGTACTGCGCAGCCCGAAGCCTTACAGATGATACAGCATGGGGAGGGCAGAATAAGGATAATAACCCCATATAACAACCCGGCAGACCCGGCCAATATTATAAGTGGCGGTATAGATTTACCTGGTGGAAAACAGGGTGTATTTGATTACTTTATCAGAGATAACCTGGGTAATGTAAGGGCTACCATAACCGAAGAGGTAAATAAAGCGGCAGGTGTATGTACGATGGAAGATGCGAACCCTTCTGTTAAACAAAGCGAAGAAGCCACTTTTGGAAACCCCGGAACTAATAATGAGGTAAACAGTACAAGGATAACCAAACCATCAGCATGGAATGCTAACACATCAGCCAAAGTAAGCAAACTGCAGGCCTCCGGCGGTGTAGTAAAAATTGGTCCCAATGCTTTTTTGAAAGTAATGGCCGGCGACAAAATAAGGGCAAAAACAGATTATTATTACCAAACTGACCCCGGCACCGGCGGAAATACACTGGCACAGATAAACGGACTGGTTACGGGGCTGGCAGCAGCTCTTGCAGGCGGGCGAACTGCGGCAGTTACACATGGAAACGAAGCGGCCATATCAAGTAATTTGAATATTAACCCGGATGTGGCCGATATGTTTAACAATCCGCCACCGGGCAGCAGCCCCAATGCAAATGCACCACGGGCATATCTTAACTACATATTTTTTGATGAACAGTTTAACTTTGTAAAAGAAGTATCCGGGTTTAAAAGGGTAAGCCAGAGTGGAGATGGTGCCCCTGTTATTGTTACCGATGAGGTAAAAGCAGTGAAGAATGGATATGTATATGTTTACCTGAGCAATGAAAGTAACGAGCCGGTTTATTTTGATAACTTTAGCGTAAGCCACGAAAGGGGCCGACTGGTTGCAGAAGACCATTATTATTCGTATGGTTTAAAGATAGCGAGCATCAGCA
>CALLZY010000172.1 GCA_937858715.1 uncultured Chitinophagaceae bacterium
TAGAATAGAAGTTTCCTAAACTTTAGATACAGGTTCGATTCCTGTCGGGACTACCAGTAATAAGAATTGAAAAATATTAACAAGGATCGAAATCGTACAGATGTAGCTTTCAGAGTACATTTCGTCCGATTTTTTGATTTATGTCTTCCCGCTGATTCCCATTAATTCCCGTTAATTGTTTTACGGTTTGTTTTACGGATTTGTCTTTCTGCTGTATTATATTTGGGTATGATTATACCATCCGTATCAGTAGTTTTTAACTGGAGAAATGAACGAAACACATCTGGGTTGTATTCTGTTTACCTGCGCATTTCTATTGAAAGGTCGTCAAGATATTTTAAAATTCCCATTCCACAGAAAATAAAAACTGACCAATGGGCAGGCAAAGAAAATGCATGGGTGAAGAACTCCCATCCCTTTGCTTTTGAAATTAATAACAAGATTTCGGAAAAGAGAACTGTGGTAAACGAACTGATAAAACAATCTTATAACAATAACAGAAACCTTGACTTTGCTACTATTTTTGGTCATCTGAACCGGAAAGGCGAACGCAACCTGTTTACCGACTATATGGAAGATTTTATTAAAAAGCCACCTGAAAAGCTTGAACTGAACACTATTAAGAAGTACACGACATGCCTGCTGCATCTGAAAAAATTCAAGAGCAAGGTTTACTTTTCTGATTTGGATAATTCTTTATTGCGTGACTTTAACCAGTACATGCAAAAAGAACTTAACCTGACTGGTTCCACCTGTAAGAAATATATGGAATCCCTGAAGCGGGTAATTCGCCAGGCCCGTAAGGAAAACTATCTTAACCAGGGTCAGATAGAGTTTATGTTTGATGATATAAAAATCAGGATGACAAAGCCAAAACGAACATACCTTGAACCAGAAGAAATAAAAAGATGGAGAAAACTCCGGTTTACAAAAGAAAAAGAACATCTGCAAAGAGACAGGGATTTATTCTTATTTCAGATTTATACTGGTTATTATTACAAAGACCTTCAGATATTTAATAAAACCCAGCTAACGAATGACCCCGAGTATGGTTACTTTATCATTGGGGCAAGGGATAAGAACGATAACCAAACCATAATACCGTTATTTAAATTTCCTAATGCACAGCAGATTATTGAAAAATATGCATCCGATAAAAAACAGATAACTGTTTTTGACAGCAAGGTCTTTGTGGAGGAGCCAGTTTACAACCGCAACCTGAAAGAAATTGCTAAGCTTGCGGGGTTAAGTAAATCCGTAAGTAATAAAGTAGCCAGGCATACCAATGCCCAACTTTGGGTGCGATATGGTGCAAGCAGACCTGTTATCTCAAAAATGCTCGGTCATACCAAGGAGGAAACTACAAAGAATTATTTCGATGTTAACCTGCCCGAAATTGTGGAAGGGACTAAAATTGTGGACTTTTCAAAAATTGGAATTTAGGTGGTTATTGAGTTAAATAATCTATGGGGATAGTTATGATGAAGTAAGCTCCAAACTCTTGCAAAAAATGGCATGTTTATGATGAAAAAAATCACTTTTTCATCATAAAGTAATATTGATGTTGAACTAACTACCATGAAATGTAGCCTGGTAGAAAAAATTGCAAAAAACAATAGTTAGGGACTGAAATAATCATTATTAATTTAATTATAGCGAACTGTTTCTGCACTGTTTCGGGACTTATTCTGCGCTGACCCCCGATTTCCCAACTCTTGCCTCTTTCTGGTAATTTTCAGGCTGTTTATTTAGTAAAGTGTAGCAAAATCAAGGCTTTATCTGAAAAAACTCTTGCCTACTCTTGCCTGTTTTCCGAACATTTAGCAGAAAAACTCTTGCCTGCACTCTTGCCTGTTTTCGGAAAGAATGATAATATTCGGCTTTGATTTTCAATTATTTGGGGAAAGAGAGGCAATTTTACTCTTGCCTGTTTCGGTTGGCTAAAATGGAAATTCTTCTTGCTTGTCTAAAAATTCAAGGAATTCCTCTCCGTTAGGGGTTACAGTATATTGCTGCAGGCGGCTATTTGGCTTATCGGGGATAGTATAAGCCAGAAGCCCAGCTTCTAAAAGGTTTGAAATTGCCCGCCTCAAAGCCCCGCTGGTAGCTTTTGTTTGGATGATACCAGATATAGTGTTTATTGATATGGCTGACCCCTTGGCTGCTCTCAACACCTGCTTTCCTGTAGGCGTCAGTTTAATTTTTGCAAAATTAATTTTTCTAAAGGTCGGGTGAACGGGCAGGGTTACCGTAAGAGAAATGCGGTCATTGTCCGTTACAAAATCAGGCTCAGGGGAGCCATTTTTACTCATTGCTTTCAATATGGTTGGGATACCGGTACATTTGCCCTCTGTCAATTTTAATTCTTTCAGGATATTACCAATTTGCCTGTTGCGATATCGCCGGGCAACTACTTTGCCAGCTTTCATATCCTGCATTTTAATGTAGCTATCAGGACCCGGGAAACTTATTACCTGTATCATATTTGGGTGAATCCTTACTTCAATGGGTTCTGTTATTTCGTAATTGCGGTGATAAACAGCATTAGCCAGTACTTCTTCCAATGCTTCATACGGAAAATTGAAGTTACGGATTGCTTCCGGCTTATAACTTACTTTCTGTACATTCTCTTTTATTACCTGCGATTTAAAAAAGCGAAGCACATCTTTTAACTGCTGATGTATTGGCCCTTCAAAAACAGTTTCTGTAAAATTCTTGTCGGCTTCTTCGTTCTGAAAAGACACAATTTCAATTTGTGCCTTGGGAAATATTTTTTCAGGATTGGGATTGAAAAATAGTAAAGCAAAATTCTTTGGCTTTATGTATTCAGTTGGGCCTTCAACCAAATTCATCTGCCGGCACACATCTTCAAAAGTGAGTTTGTCAAATTCATCAAAGAGTTTGCTTTTTATCTCCTGCAAAAATGAACGGACAAGCCCCTGTGATAAATCATTGATGCTGTATTTATGATTTATCCTGTCATCATAAGGAACTGTAGCAAAGCGTAGCAATTCTTCTTTCTCCGTTTTATTTGGCTTTACTGTATTACTGAACTTTCGGATGTAATAATGTTTAGCAACAGGAACTCCTTTTGCAAAACTCTCCGGTGCTTCATAAGGCCGCTCCTGACCGCCTGGACACCAGATTATTAAAATAAGTTTGCCCTGAAAAGTTACAGGTTCAACTATCGGTGTGTAGTCTGGCTTTAATCTTTGCTTGCAAAGGACGAGCAATTCTTTTTGAATTTTATCTGCCTGCTCCGGTGTTAATCCTTTAGGTGGTAAAATTGGTTTGCCGTCTTTTTCTGAAATGCCTACAACTATATAGCCGCCGCCCAGGTTACTGAAATCATTGGCAAATGCACAAATGGTATGGAATATATCCAAATCATTCCAGCCTTCTTTAAATTCAATTCGTTCCCACTCTACGGTGGTGCCATTGATGAGGTCGTCTATATTGATGGGAAGGGGCATATCTTCAAAATTAGTCTATTGTACTTGTGAATCTTCAGTTTGAAATTTCTCCATGTACATTTTCTGTAAAAGGGCAATTAGATTTTCGTCAGTAAGTTCATCATGCTGAATATCTCCTACAGGTTTGTAAGTTATCTTACCAAAGGCCTCCACTGATGCGTTGTAGAGAGTTTCCAGATTGACAAACTTTCCCATATCCTCAAAAGAATCATTGTCAAAGTTTGTTTTGTAAGGTTCAGGTTTTGATGAGCTTTGAATAGTTGCAGTAAAGACTTTAACAACATTCAAAGCATTTGAATTATTAGAGGTTAGTGTTTCAGACAGCAATGCTTTTGCGTCTTCATACCGGCCTAAGTCAACATACATATTTAATATCCGCCTTACTTCAAAGTCAGGAAGAATTGCAAATGGGCTGCTTGCTTTGGATTCACTTTCAAATCTTGAAACAAGATATTCTGATAGCTTGATAAATTCATCAGCCTTTAAAAAATCATCTTCCAGTATATGTTGTTTCTTAATCCTGAAACGATATTGTAAATCCATAGTAAATTCCAAAGGAGATGAAAGCTTTAATAGCTCTAAACAAAGTTTTAATCTTTCAGTGGCTGGTATTTTCCAAAGCAGTTTCTCAACAATGTATGCCGTTTGCTCCTTTGTACTGAAACTTAAAATCTGCCTCGTATCAGGGTAATAGCTTCCAAACTGGACTAATACTTTAGTAAGGGTTTCAGCCTCTTTTTGATTATAAGCAGGGACATACTGCTGAATCTTAAAAATTAAATCTTCAGCTTTTATTTTGGGAAATTCAATATCAAGCCTTTCCTTCAAAGCAGATGCTGAAATAGTGCCAAGGTCGCCAAATAGGCTATTGAAATAAACATCAGATATATCTCCATCCTTGACAACGTATGAAAAGTATCTTTCAAAGTAATAGTTAGAACAAATTCTTTTTTCTCTATACCACTGTTGATAGGTCTCGTTCATGTAGCCATAGTTCTGGTAAAGAGTTTTTAACTGCGGAAACAAATCAAAAAGCATATTCAGTATGTCCTTTTGTAATTGTACTCCATAAACTGAAAGTTTAGCATCAATTGCTTCCTTTACAGCCTTCTTTTCATGTTCCGGTACGCCATTGTAATAATCCCCTCCAATTTGGCTGTACGTTCTAAGAAAGTAGTTGCCATTATTTCGGATAAAGTGATATAGCTCTGGATAGAATGCTTTAATACCCTCAATAATCATTAAATCACTTACATGTACTTCGCCGTGTAAAAGCGGAACTGAAAACCCAATTGAGTTAGCAAAGCGAACGCCAAGCCGTGGATTATCAATTGCAGGAACGAATGCCTCGTCAAACTTTCCTACAAAGTCGCCAACTTCCTGCTTCGTAAGATTCAATTTAAGATGTGCAATAACATTATCTACTAACGCAAGTGTATAATTTCTTAATACCTGTTTATTTGCTTTGGGAAGATTTAAAGGGATTTGGATTATTTTTTCTAAAAAGGCATATCCAGAAGATTTATCCCTGTTTGCATATTGTGGACCGAGTGCCGAGGCCACCATATCATCGTCAAATGATAAAACATAAGATGTTCTGGGAAAATCTCCAACCAGTTTTACAAGTTTGAAAACAGACTGTACTTCTGCAACATCTAACCTGTCAATATCATCAATGAAAACAACAAAATTGCAGTTGGCCTCAATTATCAGGTTGTCAACTCTTGTTTTTAAATCTTCAATGGAATCTTTTTTAAGCTTTTTAGATATTTTTTTTCCTATCCCAAATATTGCACTAATGCCATACGGGATAACAAGGTCTGCAAGTGAGCCTACTGAATCAGCATAGTCGCCAAATACTTCGGCAATTTTTTCTTTTTTAGTTATAAGCTTTTTACCTAATGCCTGGGCGATACTTTCAAAAAATGATTTTAGTAGTTGCTTCTGCTCTGAAAATTGCCAAGGGTTAAAAATAATGACAATTGTATTTTCAGAAACTTCATTACGGATGAAATTCATTACAGAGGTTTTACCCTCACCCCATTTTCCATAAATACCTACTACAAGAGATTTTGGGTATTTACCTGAAGAAACAATATCAGCTATCCGCTTCGCAAACGGATACCGTTGGAATTTATCATCATTCTGTGAGTCAACTGGTCGGTCAGGGCGAAATAATTCCATGCTAAATCTTTTTGCAAAATTACCCCTAAAAAAACTATCCGTTTAACAACTTCACCCTCACATTACTCACCGTATCAAATAAGGTTTCATTCGTATTCCGTAGATAAACGGCAAAAACATTTGCAGGGACTTCGCCTGGCCAATTAGAATTAAGAGGCATTGAACTTTTGTCCAGTGGGAAAGGACTATTTAGGCGGTACGGGTGTCCTGTTGCTGTATCAGTGACGCTACACTTTCGGTACCATTGAAACCATGAGCCCCTGTTCTTTTAGCTGCTCATTTAATTCAGTAATTAAAGAAGCAAGGTCCTTTTTTGTAACCAGGTACATTGGGATTGCTGAGTTGTCTTCTACTATTACCCAGGCCGGGTTAATATTATGTTCAGTGGCGAAAAAATTCATGCAGGTATTAAATTTCTGAATTGAGGTGCTAACAAGCGTTTCAAGTTTACTGTATTGAACAATTGAAATATTCAAAAGTGCCGCCATTTCTTTTCTGGAAATATTTAAGCTGTTCCTGATAAACTCGACTCTCTCTCCAATGTACATGTAATTCTGGTTTTTCCTTAATTGTGAGGAGGTGCCTTTTTTTTCAGATGTTTTTTTTGTGCCTTTAGTGGTGGTTGAGGGCATGTTTGAGACTTTTTATAAAACTAAATGTTTTTTAGAGAATTAAACGAAAAGATTAAGCAACAAATTAATGATTAAAAATATTTCATAAAAGTTTTGAATAATTAATTTTAAGGCATATATTTGTTTTAATAAAGTAAAAAAAATTAATTATGTCGAATTCAACTTTCTACCTCATTCCTGCCGAAAAACTCGCCGCCATCGAGAGTTGGCAACAGCAAATCTTAGAGTTAATTAAGAACCACAACAACCCTAAGCCCCTGAATGGTAAATCCTACCTTACTGCCAAGGAGTTTATGGTTGCCGTGAGTATCGGCCGCTCGAAATTTGACCAACTGATAGCCGCAAATCAAATAAAATCCATAAAAAAAGAGCGAAAAATTTACATCCCCGCAACAGAAGTCGAGCGGTACTTTGGGGAGGCGGACAATAAATAGAAAGCCCCTGGCTGGAACCCAGAGGCTTTCAAGAAAAGGCTAAATCGAATGACAAATATACCCACTCCTGCGGAGTTGCTAAAGCAACTGCCCCGGGAAAAGCGCTTCGACGCATATACCTTTAACTGCCTTAGTGAAAAAGGACAGAGCCTTCCCCCGCTGAAGAAAATATGGGGAAACTATATCCTTGACGGCTCACTCATACACTTTCCCTCGCTGCGAGGCTCCGGCAAGAGCCTGCTGATGTACCAGGTCTGCCTTGCGGTCGCAACAGGGCAAAACAGCTTTCTTGGAGAAAAGATAGAAGCAGAAGGCAAAACATTGTACCTCGACTTTGAGATGCCCGAACGCTTTTTACGCCGCCGCTCGGCGCAACTATCAGCCAATGCTCCTTTTACAATAAAAGAGAACGGAGATAAACTCATTGTATTTAACAGCCGCCACACTTTTTTATCGGAGTTTCCTGTCATTATCAAACTCATCAAACAGGAAAACCCCATTCTGATTGTAGTCGATAATCTGCGTACAGCAGCGAGAGGGATGAACACCAACTCATCTAAGGATATGGCAGAATTTTTTTCTGTCCTTGCGGCAATCAGAGAAATCCACAACACTGCTATCATAATCATCGACCATTTAAGAAAGGGTACTAAAAGTTTACTTAGTGATAGTGATTTACAGAGTGGCAGCGGGGCAAAGACAGACCTGGTGGATGGCGACTTTTTGCTAAGGCACAGTTGCCAGCATAAAGACTTAAGGATTCTCAAACGCATCAAGTCCAGGTTGGCAGAAGAAAGCAACAGTGTAAAGCTTATTAAACTCAACCCGGATACTCTCTGGTTTGAACTGGTAGAAGAAGATGTGAATGAGAGCGAACATATCGGTCTTTCGGAAATTCAGGACAAAGAGGAGTTAATCGATATGGCAAAGGACTTACAAGAGCAGGGTAAGTCCCTGTCAGAAATTGCCGCTATCCTTAAAAAAGGCAAAACAACAATCCACCGCTGGCTCAGTTAGAGGCCGTTCCGTTCCATTCCGGTCGTTCCATTTTTAAAAAACGGAACGATAAGAACGGAACGGAACGATGGGGCAGATTAAAACAACATAAACATGAAGGGCTGTAAGACTATAAGAAGAGGTTATATAAATCTGTCTGTTCAGAGAGTAATAAATCTGTCATTCTGCAAATATGGAAATATGAGAATATAGCAATACAGAAAACAGGAAGTATATCAATCTGTAAATGTATAAAAGGAGAAAACCAGAATGAGAGAAATCCAGAATTATAGAAAAGAAGAAAACCATAAATCTAAAAATGAGAAAAACTATACGGGAGCAGTATATAGGCACAGAACACCATAAATCTATAAGCATATAAATACAGAGAGAGGGTATATCAATCTATAATTCTGAAAACACAGAAAAAAAAATATAAAACTAAAAACATACAATCATGAACAACCATTCCTTACAAGAGTTTTTTCAGCAGGCGCAGAATATTTTAAAAAAGTATGAGTTCCGCCTTCCCGACCACCATTTGCGGGTGTACTTCGAGCTGGGAGATTTAAACGACGGGTTTATCCAGGCCAGTTTCTCTATCAGTTATTTACCCGCCAACCTGCAATGCGGGGACAACCTGATAAGCGTATTCGCCAATAATCCCGGAGAAGCACTAGACAGGTTTGAGATAATGATTAAGGATAAATCAGGCAGGTATCCGGAGCATGTTCACTTCAACTTTATCAGCTAAAAGAAAGTAAAAGGGAAAAACTTTTCTCCCTTTTGTAAAAAAGATAATCGGGTGCAATAGTGCCAAAAGGTCAAAAAGTTAGGGGTAGCAAGATATGTCGTTGTCCGACACAGAGCATTTTCTCCCGGTGGTCGCAAATGCAATTACTATGAAAACAGAAAAACAAAAGATGCAAAAAATCTCTTTCCGTATCGGAGAAAAAGAAAGTCAGATCCTCAGCACAATGTGTAAGCAGTCCCGCCAAAAGAGGTCTGCTGTAATCAGGGAACTCATTGCAAAAGGAACCGTAAAACAAAGATTAAGCCCTGAGCAGTTAAAACAAATTACCGGGCTGATGGGCATGGCCAATAATCTAAACCAGCTTACAAAAAAGCTGCATGTGCTCGGGCAAACAGAACTCTCGCAGACGGCCGGGGAGCTAAAAGAAGTACTAAACAATATCCTGAATCAAATCAACCAGCCATGATAGCAAAAATTATTAAAGGCAGCGGCTTCGCAGGTTGTCTGGACTATCTAGTGAACAAAGAAGGGGCAGAAGTGCTGGAGGCAAGAGGAGTCCGGTCAGAAAACCACAGGCTGGCGGCCAAAGATTTTATTATGGTCAGCAAACAAAATGAAGAGGTCAAAAAACCGGTCATGCACCTGGCGGTGAGTTTTCATAAAGATGACTGGGATAAAATCACTGATGATAACATGAGGGATATTGCCGGGAAGGTAATAGAAGAGATGGGTTTTGCCGATTCGCAGTATATAGTAATAAAGCACACCGACCAGCCCCATCCGCATTTTCATATAGTGACCAACCGGGTCAGCCTCAGCGGAAAAACAGTGAGTGACAAACAAGATTTTAAACGGCTGCAGGCCATAAAGAAAGAAATTGAAAAGCAGTATCCCTACCTCACCCCGGCAACAAAGAAGCACCCGGAGAATATCAGAAAAGAGAGACTAAGACCCAATGACCTATATAAGCTGGAGCTATATAATTATATAACCAATGCAGTAAACAAAGCAAAAGACATCAACGGGCTGATAAAACTCTTAAAAAAAGAAGGCATACAGACTGAGCTGAAGTTTAAGCGGGGCAGCATTACTGAGGTACAGGGGATAAAGTTTTTTTATAAGGACAGGTGGATAACCGGCAGCAAGGTGCACCGGAGCTGCAGCATCGGGAACCTTGTAAAAGCAATCAGGGCAAAAAATCAAACCATGGCCAACCCGCCCGGCGCCAAATTTACCACAGCAGATGCGGTGAAAAGGGAGATAGCCCGTCAGGGCCAGGTGGTAAACGACACGATACATACCGATATGTATGAGACCCCGCAGCAAAGGTTCCGGCACCGGATGTAGCGAGAAACAACTAGGCAGCAAACAAGAGTGAAAATATACAAGCATAAAAAAACGAAAAGATTAAAACAGTAAACAAACAAACAGGCAATAGAAAACTCAAACTAAAAACAATAAAAACCCCAATTATGGAAAACAACAAAGAGCCATTGAAAGAACTGGAACAGGCTGTCAACAGTATGACCAACAAGTTCGTTGAACTAAACAATACCATACTCGCAGGGCGGGTCACATCTGTGACAAAAACCGAAGTCCTGAACCTGAAAGAGCAATTAGAAGTAATAGAAGGTAAACAGGAGGCCGACCAGCGGGAGGCTAACCGCCTCCTGCAGGAAATCAATCTCCGGCTACAACAGCCAGCACAAAGCCAGGAACCAGAAAAATCAAAAACGGAGGATTATAACTTCTATTTGTCCATGGTAATCCTGTTAACGGTAGTTGTTATTTTTTTCATTGCAGACAGGAATCAGGCAAAACAGCAGGAAAAGATAAATGAAGTGGCACAGCAGGTAAAGTTCTTATCAGACAGGGAAGAAGCAAAAACCCTGGAGGCCGAAAAAAATAGCAGGAGATACCCGGTGAAGCCAAATCAGAAGCAAACCCAAACACACAACACCAACAAATAAAAGAGCAGTTCAGTTTTTGTCACAGATAAAAGGACACAAAAAAATGTATTTAATAACTCAAAACACAATAATATGCCTAAGATAATCTGTATCGCCAGCCAGAAAGGTGGTGTAGGAAAATCCACCCTTTGTTTAAACCTTGCCTGTATGTTCAGGGATAACCTGAAAACAGGGTTATTAGACCTTGACCTGCAGGGTAGCAGTTCGGAACTGTTAAAAGAAGAAGGGATAGAAATACTAAACCCGCATACCCCAACAGGCGAACTGCCCCATCTTCCCCATGATATATTATTTATTGACACCCCGCCCTACCTGTCATCCCGTTTACTGGATATACTACAGGTGGCAGATGTGGTGCTGATACCCACCCGTTCCGGTGCCTTCGATGCAATGGCATTAACCGATACGGTGAACTTAGTGGAGAAAGCCAAAGAGAAGAACCCGCAACTAAAGGCGGCGATAGTGTTTACCATGGTAAAACCCGGTTCCACCATTACCGAAGAAATCAGGCCTGTGATAAATACTGGCAGCATCCCGGTGCTTGATCAGGTAATAACAGAAAGGGTATGCTACACCCGCAGCCTGTTAACAGGAGGCGTATTAAAATCAAAAGACAACAAAGCCAAGCTTGAGATGATGGAGATGACAGAAGCGGTGGTAAAGCTGCTCGGTCTGTAGATACAGGCATCTGAAAATCTATAACCACGTAAACTCCAAAATATGAACGAATACCAGTCAAGAATAAAAAGCCTGTCCCAGCGGTTGAAGGATACGCCACCCGAAACAAAAAAACTGCAGGAAGTAAAACCCTTGCAGGAGCCACAAGCAAAAGAACCCGAACGGCAACTGATGTGCTGGATACCGCAGTCGTTAAAACGGGAGTTAAAAAACTTTGCGACAAATAATGAACAAAGTGTAACCGCTGTGGTCATTCTGGCTATTAAAAGTTATCTTGCAGCGACAGAACAGTAGAAACAATTTTTTAAAATAACTAAAGTGACTTTGCTTTAGTCTCGTCCTGAAAACTGGTAATTTTTAAGACTACGGGATTAACAGCAAAGCTCCGCCGGTATGGCGTGGGCTTGCTTATTCGTAGTCGGGTATACCAGTACCTCAGGACAATAAGTTTAAGTACCACGCCTATGTTTTTATATATATTACCCTCAGCGCAGCACAATTTTTTTAAAATTGGGGTTTCTGAAACCCACCAACGTATTTTTTATCTCAATTCAATCTATGCCTTTGATATGGGACAGGCCTTCGCCATTGAACTGGAAGATGCAGAACTGATAAAGAGTATGGAAAATTATCTGCTGAAGCTTACCGCAAAGTATCCGTGTAAAACCTTTTACAGCAGAAGTAACTATACCGGCAAAACCTTTCCCGGCCGGACAGAGCTAAGGGATTGTTCTGCATTAGACCATGTTGTACTTGCGATATACAGGTTCATAGAGTTTCATTCAAGAGATATTAAGGTTGTCCGTTTCTTTTACCACACCTGCCCTGAATGTGCTGCCTTACATCAGAAGTATGAGTATGTGGAGGCGTTAAATATTCCTTGTCTTAAAGAGATGAGGGAGATTATAGATGAGTATTATCAGAAACGTTACGGCGGGCAAATGCAAAAAGAGTTGCCTCCGGCACCTGGGCCGACAGCAAGGTGAAATAAACAAGGGGAAAGTGGAGGGTAGAAAAATTTCTACTACAGAGTTAACAAAATTCGATGCATAAATAAATTTATTTGTACTCTTTATTAGCTCAAATTCGTTTTCGTGTGATAAAAATGGGTGTTAATAAAAAATTAATAGAAATGTGGAAAACTGATAGGAAGATTTTTTTGGATATGTTAAAACAGCTTCCTTAACTTTATAGTGCAGAAAAACAAACTCCCGCAATAAGTATAAAACAATCCCAGGAAAAGAAACCTTAAGTGCATATGAAAATTCGCTGATTTCCGATACAAGGTTTCCCCGAAGAGCATGAAAAGAATAAGAGGCGTATGTAATTAAATACATACTGCATCTTAATATTTATATATAAATAACAGGCAGCAATAAGCGAATTTCTGCTTGAACAGTAAACCTATACCAAAGGCTCTGAGACAACTGCATCCTATACTTGCTTTATCCCTGCGAAGGTTCATCGCCCAAAAGGTGTATGATGGTGTGTTATGCGTTGCCGGTTCTATTGATGGGAGCCAGTTGAAAAAGAAGAAATTCCTCTCAGGGTTTTTCCCATCAGTTTTCGGATTGGCTGTTATTATGGTTTTCATGCTAAAGGTCAATCCGGCACAGGCGCAATCTTACTATTCGTCTGCCCCCGTATCTCTCAAAAGAACATATCAGCAACAGACGGACTCTGGTACTGTTATAATTTACAGTGAAAGGCAAGGGGCTAAAAACTACTTTATCACCGAAGAGTTCTTCCCATTTTCAGGCCATCACAAAACTGTTATTAACCCTGTTCAGTCAGTGGTGAATCAAAGAAAGCCTGGGCTACTATCAGTACACGGCAATATTCAGTATGATTTTACATACCGGTCATTTGTAGACACTCCTTTTTCACAGAGAGATTTTGCCCAGCATACATTGCAGACAACGCTGGATTTTACTTTCAGGGACAGGTATCCGGTACGGGTTACGCTGCTTACCCGTCAGAGTAATTCTCCTTACTTTGATGATCTGACAGATGTAAATGTGCAGTTCAGTCAGCGTAATTTTATACAAATGATCAGGGAAAATCTGGCTTCTCAATTTCCATTAAGAATAGGTAAGGAAAGGCTGGAAGAGGCAGAACTCATTTACAAACAGAAGAAACTTGAAGCGGATTGCTTGAAAGAATGGATTTCCCATCCGGGTCGTTTACAGGAGATAGTAGAAGCAAAAGAAAAAGTGGTGATTAACAGGTCTCGGGAAATTATAGGAAATATAGCTGACAGCTTGAACTCAAAGGCTGAAATACCAGCCATACCAATTTCAATCGGGAATCCAAGTTCATTTGTGAAGGAAAAGGCTGTTGTGGTTTTTGAGAAACACCAAAACCTTATTAAAGACAGTCTGAATACAATGCGGGATTCTGTGATTGTTAGTATAAGGAAAGATGCTGATTCTTTGCAGCATCCCGATTTATTAATACAATACAGGAAGAAAAAGGAAGAACTAGACAAGTTGATAAAAGAAGCTGCCAGGTTTGAAGATAATATTAAGGCAGTACGAAAAACTATTTTGGATTCTGTAGCCTTATTAAAGCAGGAACTGTCGAAAATTAAAGACCCGTCAGCACTTAAAGGGTTTATCAGGGAACATAAGCTTAATGTAAACAATTTACCCAAAGGCTGGCAGGTATTGTCAGCAATCAATACAATCGGTTTAGGGCGAACGTGGATAGATTATTCGGAGCTAACAGTTCAAAATATCTCACTGTCTGGCATAAATACGGAGATAAATTCCGGGAAAATCTATCTGGCTTTTGCGGCTGGCCGTGTAAATTATCGTTTCAGGGATTTTGTCATCAAAAATAAGGAAAAGTCTCATCAAAGCTTGTATCTCTTCAGGGCGGGGGTAGGAAGGAAAGAAGGAAATAATCTGATATTTACCTGGTATGATGGTAAACGAAATCTGCTTAATGCATTTTCCGGAGCACAAATTGGTGTCAGCAATTTGGAGCGGGTAATGGGGTTGTCAGTGCAGACAAGGATTCAGGTCAATGAGAATAATTATTTAGTTCTGGAATCGGCCAAATCTTCGTTTAATAATACGGATACAAATGGAAGATCTGTGGGCAAATTACTTGAAAAAGTCTGGAATTTCAAGGACAGGAGCAATGAAGCATGGTGTGTAAAGTTATTTAGCTTCTGGCCTGAGTCTAACACACGTATTAATGGTTATTATAGGAAAATGGGAGAACATTTTCAATCGTTCAATCTGCAGCCTGTTAATGTAGACCAGGAAGCATATCATTTCAAGATGCAGCAAACATTTTGGAAAAAGAAGCTTCAATTGGATATGGCACTCCGTAAAAATGATTTCAGTAATCCACTGATATATCCAGGTATCAGCAGTAAAACTGTTTTTAAATCATTTCAGGTTACATTAAGAGTGCCAAAATACCCGTTTGTTTCAATTGGCTATTATCCTTCTTCACAGCTGACAGTACTTGAAAATAATATCATTGCAGAAAACCAGTATAATACACTCAGTGCAGTGATTAGTCATGCATACAGGGTAAAGCGAACCGCTTTGACCAGTAATGCTGTTTACATAAAATTTTATAATAACGGTGCTGATACCGGATTTATCTATTATAACGCTTCCAGCATTTGTCTTAACCAGTACATATTTCTGAAGGGCATTCAGTTACAGGCAGGTTTTGCACAGACCCGTAATCGGGATGTGGAGGTTAGTACATGGGAGGCAACGGGCAGTTATCAGTTCAGACAATGGTTGATGCTGAGTGGTGGGATGAAATACAACCGGCTTAACCGTGAGCAGTCTTTATGGGGTGGCTGTGCGGGATTAGGTCTGATTATAAAACGACTGGGTACGGTGCAGCTAAATTATGACAGGAGTTATTTTCCCGGAACATTGAAAAATCTGCTACCGGTTGACATGGGAAGAGTAAGCTATCTCAGGGTATTTTAAAAATAATATGCAGTAGTTAGCTGCTGCACAAAGCATACATTGATAAACAATTAAAAAGAGGATATGCGAAAAACAATTATCGCTGTTGCATTGCTTGTAATCGCAGAAATCGGTACGGGGCAGGTGTACATACAGACTACACTCCCGACAACTGGTTTGGTTCAACAGAATCAGCTGTGGAATCTGATACTAATAAATGGTGGTGTTTCCACATTGGAAGCCAAGCTGATTCTACTGCTGAAAGACCGCCAGACAGGTCTTGAGTTGTTTACAGCAACCACAAAGAGTTTTACAATAAACAAAGGGTCGTTACCCTTGAGCGTAAATAATTTGAACCCCGTTCAGTATAATTATTTGGCAACAGATGCGACGAGTTTATATAACGGCTTGTTGCCTGCGGGAGCATACACTGCTTGTTATTCACTCATCAGGATGTTGGGGGAAAAGCAGGAACCGTTGACGGAAGAGTGTATACATTTTGATGTGGAACCCTTATCCCCTCCAATGCTGATATTCCCGGCTGACAGTGCCGAACTTGAAACGATTCCGGTCCAGTTTACATGGACACCTCCTGTTCCTGCTGGAATGGTTAAGCAATTAAGGTATGACTTCATGATTGCTGAACTATTGCCAGGTCAGAAGGCAGCAGAAGCTGTTCAGCACAATTTACCTTTCTACAGCAGTACAGGCGTTATTAATAATTTTCTAACCTGCCCGGCATCACTTCCTGCTTTTGATAAAGAGAAATGGTACAGTTGGCAGGTGGTGGCAAGGGATGATAATAGTTATGCTGGCAAAAGTGAAGTATGGGTATTTAAAGCAAAAAAAGAAAGTCAGCTGGAATTAATCATTAAAGGCACACCTTATATCCGGATGAAGCCGGAAAATCCGGAGGCGGGGATTGCACCGAACGGAATATTAAAGCTTGCATATTTTAACCGTAGTGCTGACACTACTGCCGTTATTGTATTCCATGATATTTCCGGGGAAGAGCATCCCAGGGAAAGGCCATCGGTAAGTGTTCCAGTTATAGCAGGAGAGAATCAGTTGCAAGTCAGTCTCAGAAAAGTGATTGCACTTTCAGAAGAGAAAACCTATTGTGCTGAAATTACTTCGTCATCAGGCGAACGAAGCAGTGTCCTGTTCAGAGTAAAACAATTTGAAGACAAGTAAAGAATACATCTAAAACGTATTTCGTATGTTATTGACGTTATCAACGCACCACAGTAAGAAGATTGCTTTTTTATTTGGATACCTGTTTATATTATCAGGTTTATGTTCGTTTGTTTATGGCAGAAGCGGAACACTCGCTCAGCGAAACGTTTTCATGCATATAAGTTATCCAGGTGTCAGTAAAGAACGAGTACCGAATTTTTTATCTGGAATAACAAAGCCGTCAATAACCGGCAACAATAACCGGGTTGAAGAAAATCCTTCTTTTTTAAAGAAAGGGGTGAAAATACCAGCCAGAAAGAAGCAGACGGATATTGGGGGTCCCTCACAACCAGAAATGACAGCTTTTAAACCAGTAGGTGCAGATAATATGGTTGATCCTTTCACCGGTGATTTTTCCTACAACATTCCGTTGTTGGATGTAGGAGGTTATCCAGTGAATATTTTTTATAGCAGTGGTATAACGATGGATCAGGAAGCCAGTTGGGTGGGATTGGGTTGGAATATTAACCCAGGCACAATAATGCGTAATATGCGGGGACTACCAGACGATTTTGATGGCAAAGAGGACATCATCAAAAAAACGCAATATGTAAGGAAAGATGAGACTTGGGGAGTGAATGCAGGAGGTCGTATGGAAATTTTCGGGGGTGCATTAGGAATTGGCCTGGATGGGGGAATTTTTTATAATAATATGCGTGGATTAGGTCTTGAAGCGGGTATCAATCCTGCAATCAGTATAGGTGCAAAATCAGGCGATGACCAAACTGCACCATTATCATTCGGCTGGAAACTCAGCGGCAATTCACAGACGGGAGGCAGTTCAACTTTCAACATTTCCCTGAAAAACAGAAACAGGGAAGCATTAATCGGCGAGGCATCGGCAAGTATTGGCTATCATTCCAGGCAGGGATTATCCGATTTGCATCTGAGTGCAGAGACTCACCTGGCAAAAGTTACAACAAACAGCCGCTACATCAATATGGCGGCAAACAATTTGTTGAGTCCCAGTCTTGGCACCAGTATCAGCTTTGCCTATCCATCTTTTATGCCTGCAATGAGAGGAAAAACAAGCAGCGAGAACTATGACATTGATTTGGGATTTGGGTCTGCAATGTGGGGGGCTTTTGGACACTTACGGTTGGGCGGATACTTTTCCCGTCGCTGGATAAGGGAGGAAGATATAGTTACCCGGCAACCCGGGTATGGAATGTTATACCTTAAAAAAGGGCAGGATGAAAAAAATGCTTTGATGGATTTCAACAGGATAAATGACGGAGGTTATACGCCTGGTACCCCGGCGATTGCAGTACCGGTGTATACGTATGATGTGTTTACCATAAATGGTGAAGGAACCGGAGGTTCATTCCGGGCATACCGGGGGGATTTGGGATACATGCAAGATGCTTTTTTGGAGAATGAAGGGACTTCGGGTCATTTAGGTTTTGAGATTGGTGCCGGGGGATACGGTCATGGGGCTATAAATGCAAATGTTGTGCTTACTCCTTCATCATCAGGAGGATGGGACAAAGGAAACCTTGCCAAACAAACAATCAGGTTCAGAGAATCTAATCAGGATACACAGGCAGTATATTTCAAAAATCCAGGTGAAAAGGCGATACCAGATATAGCTTTTCAGGAAGCTGTCGGAGGTGAAGATATAGTGAGGCTTAAAATGACAAATACAGGTATGGGAGCCCCCACACTGGTGCCGTCATTGGTACGTTATACAGATATGTTGCAGCGGAAAAACGATTTGATTATAAGCAGTGATGCAACAATCAGAAAAAGAGACAAAAGAACACAGGTAATTTCCTTTTTGACTGCTGCGGAAGCGTCAAGGGCTGGTTTAAATAAAAGAATCAGCTATATACGATTAAACGAAACAGATACTAACGAAGTGGTTTTTGGATGTTCAAATGTTCACAGAAGCAGTTTTCCGAGGTTTGAAACAGGAGAAACTGCTATTCGCAGGGGGCACCATTTATCAGAGATTGATATACTGATGCCGGACGGCAGAAGGTACATCTACGATATACCTGTTTATAACAGTAAGCAGGTTCAGGTAACTTTTAACAAAAAAGGAAGCGGAGGAGGAAATGGAGCAAATGAGCCGGTAACGGCATACACTGATGGAACGGATAATGTGGCGGGGAACAATACCCAGGGAAAAGATTGGTTTGTGGAAAAACAGGAAACGCCTCCCTATGCACACTCGTTTTTACTATCAGGGTTGTTGTCTCCCAATTATGTAGATGTTAAGGGGGACGGAATAACAGAAGATGATATGGGTGATGCTATTAAATTTAATTATTCCAAATCAGAAGAAAACCTTAGATGGAAAACTCCGTCAGGATTGAATAAGGCCACTTTGAATGAGGGGTTAAAGACCGACAAGAATGACGATAAGGCCAATTACATTTATGGCGAACGGGAACAATGGTATTTGTATTCCATTGAGTCAAAAAATATGGTTGCCAGATTTTATGTACGTAATGACCGCAAAGATAGCCGGGCTGTGTATGATGAAAAAGGGGAGATAAATCCGGGCTTTGGAGCTTTCCGGTTGGAAAAAGTTTCACTGTTTACAAAAGGAGAATTATTAAAGAGGCCAAATAATCCAAGGCCTGTTAAAACCGTACACTTTGAGTACGACTATTCGTTGTGCAAGGATGCTCCGGGTTCTATAAGCGGTTACGGAAAGTTGACATTGAAGTCAATCTACTTCACCTACAATGGAAAAAGCAGGGTAAAGAAAAACTATTATCGGTTTAAATATCCGGAAGTTTCAGATGCTCTCCGGAATCCGAATTACAGTTTTACGGCAAATGACAGGTGGGGAAATTATAAGGCGAATCCTGCAGTTAATCAATTACCAAATGCTGATTTTCCTTATACCGATCAGAATGCCGCCAATACTAATGAATATGTAAAAGCATGGACAATGAATCAGATAATTCTGCCTTCAGGTGCGTCAATTAATATTGATTATGAGTCCGATGATTATGCGTTTGTACAGGATAAAAGGGCGGCCAGAATGTTTTCGGTAAGTGGTTTTGGAACCAGTAGCAATCCATCAACATATTCAAACAAGTTATATGACGGGGTTTCTTCCAATTATGAATATATATATGTAGAAGTGCCCAGGGCTATAACCGTAACAAGTCAGGATGCCGTAAAAGACCAGATACGTGAATGGTATTTGAGTGATTATACGAAGAACAGGCAGGTATATATGAAACTGGCAGTCTATATGCCAACAGACAAAAACGGCGGCGGGTATGAGCTAATACCCATATATGCAGAGATTACAGATTTTGGTTTAATTCCAAATACAAATGGACAGAAAATCTGGTTAAGGGTAAAGAAACTGGAATCAAAGTACACCCCAATGGTGCATTATTCGCTTCAATTCTTAAAATCTAATCTTCCTTCCAAAGCCTATCCGGGATATGATGTCAGTGAAGAAGGAGGTTTAAAAGCAGTAGTCAAGTCATTAGGTGCTTTATATACTTCTTTCAAAGAAGTATTTAATGGCGGTATGAAAATGTTTATTGAGGACAAAAAATGCAGATATACAGACTTGTCAAAATCCTTTATTCGTTTAAGTGATCCCTATTTTAAAAAACTCGGAGGAGGTATCCGGGTTAAAAAAGTGGTGATATATGACAACTGGAACAAAATGACCAGAAGCAATCCCTTAGCCAATGACGGTATGTTAGATGCGACATATGGGCAGGAATATTTCTATACCAAAAAAGAGTTGGTTAATGGCGAGTTGATGACCGTCAGCAGTGGTGTGGCCAGTTGGGAGCCATCAATAGGGGCTGATGAAAACCCGCATCGTCAGGCTATTGAGTACTACAATAAGACCCCGAAGGCCGATTATGATTATAAGGTAATGGAAACCCCATTGACTGAGATGTTATATCCTTCTGCTATGGTTGGATATAGCCGTGTGGAAGTACGCAGTATACACCGTGATACAGTAAAAAATGCTCCGGGTATTTCGGTGTCTGAATTTTATACTACACGAGAGTTTCCAACGGTATCATCATTTACCCCTTTATCAGAATACAATGCAACAGATTTATATGAATCAGGGGCTTTGGATAAGATACTCAGAACGGATTTAAAGACAGCGGTAGGACTAAGCCAGGGTTTTAAGGTGGATTTGAATGACATGAACGGGAAAATGAAAAAACAATCAACTTATTCTCCCGATAATCTGAATGACCCCATAAGCTATACTGAAAATTTTTATAGTATGGTTCGCACGGGTGCCAACAGCTTTAAGTTGAATCACAATTTTCCCGTTATAGGAGGAGCAGACGGTAAAGTACAGCAAAGTGTAATTGGCAGAGAGATTGAATTAATGACAGATTTCCGGCAACATAAACTGGAAACAATAACAACAAATATTAATGCAAATGTGGATGTAATAAATGGTGTGTTTATTCCAATTCCGATTCCGACAACCTGGAAGCCTGTCGTGAAAGAATCTAATATTTATCGCTCAGCGGCAATGTTAAAAGTAGTCAATCACTATAGTGTTCTGGATAGTGTTGTGGCAGTAGACAAGGGAAGTATGGTAAGCACCAAGAATATGATATATGATGCGGAAACAGGCGACGCTTTAATTACCAGGACAAATAATGAGCAGAATCAGCCAGTTTACAGTTTTTCCTATCCCGCACACTGGGCATATAGCGGTATGGGCCTGGCCTATAAAAATATTGATGTGATATTCCGCAATGTTACATTCCGCAGTGGAAAGATGGATGCAAATTCCGGCGTTAATATGAACTTGTTTGAAAGCGGAGATGAAATATATGTTGATGCTTCAAAATCGGGTTGGCAGCCGGTTATTGGCACTCAGGTTTGTGATCCAGCCAGTATACCAGCGACTCCAGTGTCTAAAATATGGGCGGTAAATACCGGTAAAACAGGAAGCAGCACCCCGCAGTGGGTATTTATGGATGCTAATGGTAATCCATTTACAGCTTCGGGTGTTGATATACGAATTATCCGCTCTGGTAAGAGGAATATGTTTAACATGGGTTTGGGCTCGGTCATAAGCATGAATTATCCGATTAATCCAGATAACGGACAGATTGAGTTGAATGACAGTAAGAATATAATTCAGACGTCAGCGGCATCTTATAAGGATCATTGGAGGGTGGATAATGCCTTATTTAAGTTTGATACTGTTGTACAGGTACAGCAGTATGCGAGGGTAAAATTAAAAACCTATACGCCTGTTGATGCGACTTCCATTTATGCTAAATACGATTCAAAAAATAGGACTTGGATAACCGATCCGATTGTAAATCTTACTCCCGGCTCAGCACTTTCATATAAGGAGTTTATTCATGGTAATGCAAAAACAGAAGTACAGATGATGGATAGCTGGTTGCAGTTTAATATTAATGCAGACCCTCTGCCTTCCGGTGCTGTTCTATATAAAGCTAAACTAAGATTAAGAAGCCACCAGGAAAATCACTCTCAATTCTTCCCAAATGCCAATCAGGTAGTCGGACACTCAAGATTTGACCCGCATTATAACAGATGGGGGACATTAAATAACCGGGATTTAATTCCGAATATAATTACCATGTACCGGATGAGCAGTCCCTGGCCGGTAGGAACACCTTCACAAAAAGAAGGACAGTGGAAAAACCTGTTTAAAGATGCAAACAGGGACTTACATTACTGGAGTAATCCGGTTTCAGTAATTCAGGAAGTACCTATTGGCGGCGGACGCAGTAATAAGAGCTACCTGCTGACCAGTACTGCCGACAACCGGCTTAATCTTCCAATGAGTTCAATACAAAATTTGTTTGCGGATGCGGCGGCAGGTAAAACAACTGCAATAAGGACATTGGTAGCAAGAGAAGGGTTTGGAGCCAGTATCATTAAAGGAAATAAAAAAGGGGAATGGTCATTTGCACAACAGTGCTTCAATCTTTCATCCGCAACTGGTACTCCTCCTGGCCTGCAAGTTTATTATTATGTATGTGGTGATACCAGTTATCAATCAGTAACAGAGGCTACTCCCCCGCCGAATGAACCGGCAGATCCACTGGTAAACCAATTGATTAATTGCCAGGCAATAACCTCCAATTTCTATCTATGCCGTTCAAAATTTACGCAACGCAAATCTATGAATCCATATGTAGAAGGCATCTGGGGCAACTGGCGGGTTGATACTGCTTTTGTTTACTATGGTAACAGAAAAGAGAATACAGTAATTGACGGCGCTCCGGTTGATACAAGAACCGGAGGAACAATAACTGGTTATAAGTCTTTCTGGAATCTTGCTCTTGCATCAACAGGGTTACTCACCAGAAACTATTCAGCCGCCGATGTTTGGACATACAGCAGTACGATTACCCAATATAACCGCAAGGGCTATGAAGTGGAAAATAAAGACCCGCTTGACAGGTATAATGCGGGGCTTTACGGGTATGACCAGCAGCTTCCTGTAGCAGTTATAAACAACTCCCGTTATGTGGAATCACTGTTTGACGGATTTGAAGATTATGACTATCAAAGTAACTCATGTGCAGAAACTTGCAAACCGAGAAGAAGGGTGGATATGGGTAATATTCAGAATTACCTGAGTGGTGATCAGAAACATAGCGGTAAGCAGAGCCTTAAAGTAAATGCAAACCAGGCGTATAGTTTTTCTGCCCCTGTGGTAAGTACAGGCAATCTGAACAGGTTATATTCCATGCGTGTTAAAATGGATTCCACCGCATACACAGATACAACGGTAGTGTCTTTCGGAACGGGTTTTAATGGAAAATACTATAACTATTATTGTGGCAATGGATGGAGTTACCCGAATCTGGATGGGTTGACAAACCCGATTGTCCGCAATGGAGAAATCATTAATCTTCAATGTAATTCAAACAACAAAGAATGTAACGGCGGGCCGAACTACGATTGCGTAAGCGGAAGGCCGCCTTATGGTATCAATAATAATTTCTTTGCAGCAAGATGGGAGGGATATATACAGCCTGTTGTAAGCGGAAAGCATTATTTCAGGACACTTGCCGATGATGGTATCCGGGTTACAGTAAATGGTGTGACTGTGATTAACCGTTGGACGGAAGGTTTTGCGGAACTAAACTCAGAGGCTGCACCGGTTACATTACTGAAAGGTCAGGTGTATCAGATACGGATAGATTACTTTGAAGCAAAGCAAAACGCAAGAGCGGTGTTGCTGTGGAGGCATCCGGGCATGACAGGATACGACCTGGTACCTTCCCGTGTTATATATGCAAGCGCTGCTGCTGCATCCGGAACTACTTCGATAACAACGTCGTGGTGTACAAAACTGGACTCTGTAAATGTTCGTGGTAATGCCCTTACGGATACATTTTCACTTGTCCAGAACAGAAAGATGCTAATCAGTGCATGGGTAAAAGTTGGGGGCAATGATTGTAAATGCAGTACTTATGTAAATAATAAAATCCGTGTTACGTATACAGGTAGTTCCACAATATCTGAGTTTACTCCGTCGGGCAGTATTATTGAAGGCTGGCAACGGTATGAGGGAGTATTTGAAATACCGGGAGCTGCAACAAATATCAATATACAACTTGTAAACAGCAGTACTTCCCCAGCATGGTTCGATGACTTGCGTATTCATCCGTTTAATGCCAATATGAAGAGTTTTGTTTATAACCCACAGAGTTTACGATTGATGAGTGAGTTGGATGAAAACAACTATGCCAGTTTTTATGAGTATGATGATGAAGGAACACTGACCAGAGTTAAAAAAGAAACAATTAAAGGGGTGAAAACGATCACAGAAACCCGCAGTCATCTTCAAAGTGCAGTACAATAGTTAATTGAAAAATATAATCAAAAAAAATGAGAATAATAAAGAATATAAAGATATTGGCCGTTATTCTGTTCGGCGGAATGAGTGCAGGAGTGTATGCACAAGGAGAAACAGTTGATACAGCAAGGAACATTGCACTTAACTTTTTCAGAACTTATGACAGTATACCCTATTTAACATTTGATGTTCGGTATTCGTTGTTTTCTGATACAGTCTATAGCGATTTTTCTTATGAAGCAGTTAAAGGTGTGTATACGCTGAACAGAAGTAAGGCCCGCTACACTATTGGAGATGTAGAGTATCTTCAGAATGACTCTTTCCTGCTGGCTGTTTACCATAAAGATCAGCAGATAATAGTTGCAAACCCGACGGCGAAGAATGCTGGTTCTTATGTTCCGTTAAGAGAGACTCTGGATAGTTTGCTACAGGCATATTCGGCCAATTATTATATTTGGGTAAAGAGTATACCTGTTGATCCCGATACGGATACGACAGGGTATATAAAACTGGAAAAGAAGCCTGATGATACTGTAGCTGTATACAACAGGTATACAATTGAATTTGATATAGCACAGAATCTAATTACAAAGATTGAATATGAATATACAGAGCCGGGTTTAAATCTGACAGCAGATACGGAGCCGGATGAAGGGCAGCGGTTGCTAAAAAATACGGCAAGACGGAAAACCCTCCGGATAGAATTTTTCAATTACCGGTTTGACAATTTTTCTGACAGTTATTATAGCGAGAATAATTTTATCTGGCAGGAAGATGGCGAGTATAAACCTGTAGAAAAATATAGAGACTACGGGATTGTAAATGCCCGGAATTAGCGCTGCGCAAAATTGTACAGCGGGAAGTTATCTGATAAAGTGGTTATGGTGATATAATAATGAATGAGGGAATCACAGGCAGACGGAAAAAACACTCATACAAACGAAATACTTCAGGTATGTTTTCAAAATCAGGATACAGGTTATTGGCAGGAACAGTTTTTTTACTGTTGTCTGTTACAACATTTGCAGGCAATAATCCGGAATACCGTCAGACATTGTTTGGCAAAGATGGGCAATTACAGGCGAACAGCCAGCTTTACACATTCGATATTAACTACGAGGCGTATAAAAGCACCACAGGTGCGATAGAAAAGACCTGGTATATTAAGAATGCTGTCCGTTTCATGATAGATGAAGAAGCGACTTCATACATATCCTCTGATTTTGTGGCGAGTATTAAATTGAATATCAGTTCTGAGAATGCTGCCGGGGTGGTTACTAATCACCCTCAGCAAACCTTAACCATAGATTACAAAACAAGCGAAGGGGTTGTTTCAGGGGCTATCAGTTCTTATGAATTCAGAGATGCTGTTAAAGTAACCGTTACCATTGCCGAGGCCATAACGAAAAATGTTAGTTGGGATGTGTCGAAGAATCTGAAATTAGTAAATGAAATAATAGCATTCAGAGACTGGAAGTTTGACTGTAATACGGTTATTAATAATATTTCGGGTGTTCAGGACAGTTTACTGGCAGATGCCTGGCTTGTAAATTGGGGGACACCGTCTGCTCCTTCCACTTTTGTTTCTGAGTTTGATTTGGAATGGGCCTGGATTGATGAAACTGCTGTTACGGAGTATATTTTTAATGGAGTTGTAAACCTGGACAGTGTTTTTGAAAATAATGCAACAAGGATAACTACAGTAAATAATAAATATTGGATTCCGTTATTGTATGAAGGAAATGGACGTCTTTATGTGAGGGTGCGCCCTGCACAGGAAAAGTCCAATGGTCAGCGGGTGGAGGGTAACTGGTATTATCTGAATTACTATGGGCTTGCTTATTTGCCCCGTGGAGAAGATGATGGACATGAGAGCAACCTGAATTGGCAGGCAACCACCACTTATGCAGAAGAAGGCAAACGTAAAACAGTGATCCAGTATTTTGATGGCACATTACGTGGTCGGCAGACTGTAACAAAAGACAATGTGAGCAAAACGACGGTAGTGGCTGAATCCTTTTACGATTATCAGGGTCGTCCCGTTATTCAGGTTTTGCCAGCTCCGACATTAAACACCATAATCAGCTTTACAAAAAATTTTAATCAGTTTGATGACATCCGAAATGCTAAAACGGTATATGACAACCTGAATCAGGCCCAAAGTTCCTGTAATAAGTTAACCGCCAAAATGCTGACCGCAGCCGCGGGCAGTGCCGCCCAGTATTATTCTTCTGAAAATCCGTTAGTAAATACTGGGTTAAATAAGTATATTTCTGATGCGGGTGGTTATCCATATACAGAGACGAGATACACAAACGATGGTACCGGCAGGATAGATGCACAGGGTGGTGTGGGGCAGTTATACCAGGTAAACGGTGGAAAAGAAACGAGATACTATTATGAGAGTGCTGACCAGGATGACCTGGATGCATTATTGGGGACGGATGCGGGATATGCTTCTCATTATTCCAAAACATGGGTTCGTGATGCCAATGGACAGTATAGTGTAAGTTATACCGATATGAAGGGAAGGGCCATAGCAACAGCTCTGGCAGGAAATAAGCCGGACAACCTGGATGCATTACCGTCATTGGCTTCTGCCACAAAAACGATAACCCGGCAGTTAATAGACAATGAGACCAATAATGTACATGGGAACTCGATTATTTCATCCAAATCCTTAGTTGTTCCGAAGGCCGGAGACTACCAGTTTAATTACTTGCTGTCTCCGGAAAAACTGAGGATGATGCTTTGTACCGGCGATTCGATTTGCTTTGATTGCCTGTACGAACTGAATATCAGCATTATTCCGGACTGTTCGGATAAAGTTATTACCAATAATACTGTTCCTGTTACCACATTTTCTAATCCTGTTATTAAGAAAAATTTTACGTTGGGTCAGTACCTTACAACCTGTGGACCCGGAAATTCGCCCTTACTAGATACCAGTTTCAGTGTACGTTTACCTGAAGGTTCTTATACCATAGTTAAGGAGTTGAAGCTAAATACTGTTGCAAGGGATTGGTACAGGGAAAACAGATTTCTAACCGGGGACACTTGTAAGAAGAAGGTCGACTTCATAAGCCAGCAGTACCAGCTTGCCATCAGTCAGCTGAATTGTTATACCAGTTGTACTCAATGCAATCAGAAATTAGGAAGTGAGATAGATTTTATCAACCGGTTTCGTACAGAGTCGGGTTTAGCACAGTCAGAAATTGATGCTATTTTACCTCAAATACGGGCAGCTTATGCCGAGGCTAAAGCAAATTGTGACCGGTTATGTGATAATGCAGGGGGTGGGTCGTTGGAGGAGTTATACGGTATGAAGAATATAATGCTGATGGATGTCACACCTCCAATGGGGCAGTACGCAAAGATAAATGATACCGAAAATCCTTCAGTTGAGAGCAGGCCATTTAATATTTTCAGTTCTAATCCCAGGATAACCTACTGCCCAACGGTGAAGCCATACCACAGGCCTTTGACGTATAGCCTGAATCCAGAATCAGTTAACTGTATTAGTGGATACCAGAACAGTTATGGGATTGAAACACTCAGTGCAACAGCCGCAGCCGCAAAAACGTCAGAGGAATTTTCAGATTTTTTTGATGACGGATATGCCAATAATTTATTGCCTTATCATCCGGAGTTTCCAAAGCTGAAGTTTGCAGAAAAATATCTCAAAGGAACATATCGTTTTGGAGATAAGTTACAAGGAACTGATACCTGGTCATTAGCTGCCAGTCGTGGATACATCCATCAGACTACCGGTAATCCTGTTACTGCAGCAGAATACCTTATGCAAAAAGATTCCTTCTTCATACAGACCGGATTTACGCATCCATTATATTATGAAATGCGAAATGCCATTACCAGTGATTTCATTAAGGCTAACCCCCAGTGCAGTGGTTCGCAGGATTTGGGAATGTGGAAACTTGCAAAATACTCTGTTTTCTGTCATAAGGAAATAAAGGAAAACAGCGGGCAGCAGCTAATAAATGGATGCCTCATACCCAATGCGGCATTGGAAGCCTGTTTATCCTCTCAAAATAACCTGCCGCCGGGGAATGATGGCACGCATTGCGGGGCTGACATGGATATGGTTTGGAAGAATTTTAAGGCATTTTATATTTCATTCCGGAATGTTTTAATAAGCAGATATCTTGAGCAGCAGACACAGACGGAAATGACAAGCCGCTACCCGATTTTTGAGCAGAACAGCGGATACAATTACCAGGAGCGTTTTATAAGATTCGTTAATGGCAGACCTGTCGGTTTAGACGATCTGGGTGGTTTGTTGGGGGGTACAACAGATCCTAATAATTATGATACTGCAACGGCTAATGAAGCAACACGGGTATGCGAGGCAAATACCGGAACATGGATGAACAGGTTACGCCGTTGTCCGCAAGTGGAGTCTATGGCGCAGACTAATCCTTCACAATGGACATCTGATGCAGCATGGCTGAATAAATACCTGGTCTTGATTTGTTCACAGGGGGTGGATTATATGGGTCATCCCTTTGGTGCTTCCAGTTTACCGGATAGCAAACCTGGTGTGCTGGTAACAGAAACACCAGACAATACAGTTTTAACAGGGATCAGCGTAAGGAACTTTCCTCAATTGATATCTTATTATCTGAGTTTTCGGAATATTCTTTTATCTGAATTCTGTTATCCGGAACTGATTGATTATCCCAAAGCTTACAATGTTGCCCCGCCAATGGTTTCATTGCCTGTTATTACAGTACCAGAGCCATGTGTATGTGAGCGGATTAATTATTTCAAAACCAAGTGGCAAAATGCAGGCAGCCCAGGCACTTTTAGTAACTACTTGCTGAACACACAAGGAACATCAATTAGTCAGGACACTTTGAACATACTCATCAACATGTGTAATACAGGTTATGTAAGTCAGAGTCCCAATTGTAATTTCTTAAGTTCTCCGGTAAAAATACCTGCGGTATTCCAGTGCCGTGGCACAGCTACGCTGGATTCATCTAAAACCTGTATTACCTGTGGTGATTATACTGCTATTAAGCAACAGTTCTTAGCCGACAGAGGTGTAGCGGCACCATTTAATGACCCGCAAACCGAGACTGAGCTTGCCTGGAACAGGGCTTTTGCTGACTATGCCAATTACCGTACAGGATTCAGCAAATTATGGCCTGAGTATGTACAGTTTGGTTTAACCTGTGCAAATGACAGCACCTTAGGCTGTACAAACCTCAATAATCTTGTTGCTGCCTGGCAGGCAACAAGTCCGCCATCAACAGGGGATTCCTGCAGGCTCAGCTTCACACAGTTCATGAATTACCATACCAGCCGCAACCTGACATTTAATCAGTGGATGGATAAATTTGCTGAAGCTAACTGTAACAAGCCACCTGTGTGTCAAACAGTACTAACATGCAGCAGAATAAAATCACTGGTAAATTCTTACTACAGTCATTACGGTTACCAGATTTGGAGAAATGTAAATTGTCAAAACCTGTTTACACAGTTTGTTAACGACTCGCTGGGTACCAGCTACAGTTACCGAGATATTGTTAACAATAATAACTACTTGTGTGGGTCAGACTGTCCGTTAAATATATGCAGCTTTCCCAACAGTCACCTCCTTACACTTCTATACAAAAATTATAAATCGCAGGTATATCAAAGTACCTGGACACTTACACAATGCCAGACCAATTTTACCAACTGGTTCAATACACAACTGGGGTTCACCTCAAACCCTTATGCCTGGCCATCCATTGTATCACTGTACCAGTCACAGGCAGGAGGAGGCAGCACAGGCGATGGCAACTGTGTACCTGATATTAATCAGCTTTGTGCCCCTCCATATAGCTGCAACCAGTTAAACTACCTGATAAATCAGTTCTATGTACTATATCCTAATGCAGACAGCCTTGGCAATTGCCAGGTATTATTTACAACATGGTTCAACCAGCAGTTAGGTACCAATTATACTTTCCTTGAAATTCAGAGTATTTACAGTACGGTATGTGGTGGTACACTATCAGTATGTACTGGAGGTTCTTATTGGGATTGTTGTGAATTAATAATATTCTATCAACAAATAATTGAGCAATACAATTCAGGACAGGTTATTTGTCAAAACTTTGGAAATACATTTTGTAATTGTTTCAGAACCCAATTTAATGCTCATTATAATAAGAATTACACATACGAGGAGATAAAACAGTTGTATTATGTACATTGCGGCTTCACTGTTATGTCGTGTCCGCTTGAGCCGCCGGTATTTACATGTCAGCTTCTTCAAACAGCTTTAGGAGAATTTATAAAGCAATATCCGGGCAGGTCATGTAGTTTAATAGACAGTTGCCAGCAGTTCTTTGCTTCATGGTTCAACAATCATTTTGGCACATTATATACTTATAATGATATTGCAAATCTATACCTGGTTATTTGTGGCGAGTCACTAACGATATGTGCTACAAAATGCCCCGATTATATTGTGTATGTAAACAACTATAACAGTAAGTATGGAAATATAAAAATCCCGTTACTTGCCAGAAGGCAATTATTTGAAAGCCTGTTTAATGAAGCATTTGGATATACAGGTGGGGGTGGAGGAAGTACCGATGAAAAAGGCGATGTAGGAAACAGCCCGTTGGTGTACAGCCAGATAAAAAGCCTGCTGGCAGGATGTATTACTATGCCTGCCAATCTGGAAAATGAAAACCTTTACCTCACATTAAACGATGCAAATGTGCTGAGTGATTTTAAGAAGGCTTTCTATCTGAGAAATACCGGAGGGGTACAGGAAAAATGCGAAACAGATTTTACAGCCTGGGTTAACTGGACAATGGGGGTTAATAAGACATGGTGCGAACTGGCAGAGCTATATAAAACAATACTTGGTGAAGGGGCTGAGAATATTTGCGGCACATCCACAAGTTGCAGTTCCTCAGGTGGAGGCAGTACCGGTGAGGATGAGAAAGGGCTGCCAATAGGTGGTGGCGGGTCTTCAGCAACTATAAGCTACCCGCCAATGCTCTGCGGTTTGAATGTGGAGATATTTACACCACCGCCAGTAGATACCAGCACCTGCCACAGTCCGATGCTGATTGCTATTACCGATGCCACCATTAAGTGGGAGCTATATCTTGACAGCCTCCGCCGCAATTTTGATACAGCATGGTACAACAAGTGTATCAAAGCCAAAAACCTGGAGAGCTTTACAGTAAGTTTTGATAAGGCCGAGTATCACTATACCCTGTACTATTACGACCAGGCGGGGCAGCTTGTACGCACTGTGCCGCCCGAAGGTGTTGTGGACAAGAGAAGCGATGCAACCTTCTTAACGAGTGTTAAGAATGCCCGAAAGACAAATGCCGCCATCCCAGTATTGCCAGGGCATACGATGGCTACCGAATACCGCTATAATACCCTTGGCCAGGTAGTGCAACAAAAATCGCCGGATGGAGGGTTGAGTAAATTCTGGTACGATTATCTGGGCAGGCTGGTGGTAAGCCAGAATGCACAGCAGGCACTTGACAATAAGTACAGCTACACCCTGTATGATGAACTTGGACGCATACAGGAAGTGGGACAGAAACCGCAAACGTCGGTAATGACTCAAACAATTAGCAGGGATAAAGACCTGTTACAGACATGGATAAATGGCAGCAACAATAAAGAGCAGCTAACCCGCACTGTGTATGATATGCCTTACGCAGGTACCGAATTCAGCTACCTGCTTATTCAGCGTAACCTGCGCAACCGGGTGAGCTACACACAGGTGTGGAACCTGAGCAGCCAGTCTTATGCAAACGGTGCCACATATTATACTTATGATATACACGGCAATGTAGATACGCTGTTACAAGACTATGGCAACAGTGCCAATGCTAACATAATGAACCTTGCCGGCCACCGCTTTAAGCGTATTGCCTACAATTACGATTTAATAAGCGGTAAGGTAAACATGGTAAGTTACCAGCCCGGTTATGTAAGCCCGGTTACAGGCCAGTGGGTAACCAATACCGACCGTTTCTACCACAAATACATGTACGATGCCGAGAACAAGTTAACCGGTGTAGAAACCAGCCGCGACAGCCTGCTATGGGAACGGGACGCTACATATTACTATTACAAACACGGCCCGCTGGCCCGCACGGTGCTAGGCCAGCAGCAGGTGCAGGGGGTTGACTATGCCTATACCCTGCAGGGGTGGTTAAAAGGGGTAAACAGCACAGCCCCCTCTAACTTCCCCGAGGGAGGAGGCCAGGGCATCTATGATATAGGCGGCGATGGAAAATTGGGAAGCAGCAATACGCTGGTAGCAAGGGATGCGTATGGCTTTAGCCTTAACTATTACACAGCTACAGTTGGCACCAGCACTGTTAACGACTATAAGAGTATTAACAGCACTGTTACACCATTTGTAAACAATGTGTTTAATCTAACCAATACCAATAGTACTGTAGTTGCGAAACCACTCTTTAATGGCAACATTGCAGCAATGGCGGTTAATATACCCAAACTGGGTACAGCAAGTGTTTACGGTTACCAGTACGACCAGCTAAACCGCATTACAAGCATGGATGCGTTTACAGGTATAAACAATACCAATAATACCTTTACCGCCAGCACAACGGCTAATTACAAAGAAAGGGTTACCTACGATGCCAATGGTAACATAAAAACATATTTGCGCAATGGCGATGCGGCCCGGCAGTATATGGACGACATGGTGTACAGCTACAAAGCAGGCAACAACCAGCTTGACAGGGTGGTGGATGCAGCACCCGATGCGGCGGGAAACTACTCCTTATATAACGACCTTAAGCGGACACAGCCCAATGGCAGCCAGGGGCAGGCCACAGGCAACTATACTTATGATGCCATTGGTAACCTGAAAACAGATATAAGTGAAGGCATTACTAATATTATCTGGAGTGTTTATGGCAAAATACTGAGTGTAACCAAAGCCAGTGGAACAATTACATATACATACGATGCCAGTGGTAACCGGATAAGTAAAGAGGCCAACGGGAAAACCACCTGGTATGTACGGGATGCCAGTGGCAATGTAATGGCTGTGTATGAAAAGCGGAGCGACCTGAACAGTAATCACTTAACACAGAGTGAAGTACACCTTTATGGAAGCAGCCGGTTGGGTATTTACAATATTAACAGAGATTTGGAAGTATCCCCATCAGGGCAAATTACTAACTTTGAAAGAGGAAATAAGTTCTTTGAATTGAGTAACCATTTGGGGAATGTTTTGGTTACAGTCTCCGACCGCAAACTTCAAATGAGTGCTGGTGGGGTATTAGTTGATTACTACAAAGCAGATGTGGTAAGTGCAAATGATTACTATCCGTTCGG
>CALLZY010000173.1 GCA_937858715.1 uncultured Chitinophagaceae bacterium
ATGAAAATAGCATTTCACGGCGCAGCCCGTACAGTAACAGGTTCCAAACATATTATTACACTTAAGAATGGTAAAAAGATTTTGCTGGACTGTGGCATGTTTCAGGGTATGGGTAAAGAAACAGATGAGCTGAACAGGGATTTTGGTTTTGACCCTTCAGAAATTGATGTCATGATTCTTTCTCATGCACATATTGATCATAGTGGCCTTATCCCCAAGTTGGTGAAGGATGGTTTTGCCGGACAAATTTTTTGCACACCGGCCACAAAGGATCTTACTTCCGTTTTGTTAAAGGATTCAGCCGAAATACAGGAAGACGATGTGAAGTTTATCAATAAAAGAAGAGCAAACGAGGGAAAGCCTTATCTGCGGCCCTTATACACGGTTGAGGATGCACAAAAGGCAATTGAATACCTGGTGGAAATACAATATGAACAATGGTTTGATGTGCTTGAAGGTGTACAGGCTATGTTTACTGATGCAGGCCATATTATTGGCAGTGCCTGCGTGAACCTGAAAATAAAGGAAAACGGTAAGCCAACCCATTTCACTTTTAGCGGCGATATTGGCCGGTACAGAGATGCCATCCTTAAATCGCCTGATACTTTTCCTCAGGCAGATGTAATAGTGATGGAATCTACTTATGGAAACAGCCTGCATGATACAGCTGTTACCACACCCGATATGCTGTTGAGCTGGATTGAAAAAACCTGCCTGAAGAAGAAAGGAAAACTGATAATGCCAACGTTTAGCGTAGGAAGAACCCAAGAAATACTATATGCCCTTAATCAACTGGAACTGGAAAACAGGCTACCTGACCTTCCATACTATGTTGACAGCCCTTTAAGTATTGAAGCCACAGAGATTGTTAAAAGGTATCCGGAGTACTTCAACAGAACGATTCAAAAAATAATGAAGTCTGATAAAGACCCATTTGCTTTTAAAGGACTTCGCTATATACAGACAGTTGATCAGTCCAAACAATTGAATTTCCTGAATGGCCCGATGGTCATCATTTCTGCCAGTGGCATGGCTGATGCGGGCAGGGTAAAGCATCATATCAGTAACAATATTGAAAATAGCAGAAATTCTATTGTCCTTACTGGTTATTGTGAACCACGATCGTTGGGTGGTCGGTTAATGAAAGGAGATAAAGAAGTAACCATTTTTGGAATTGAGCATGAGGTACATGCTGAAATTGGCTCAATCAGAAGCATGAGTGCCCATGGCGATTATGAAGATATGAGTCAATGGCTTGCCTGCCAGGATCCTCAGGCCGTAAGAAAACTTTTCCTGGTGCATGGTGAATATGAAGTGCAGCAGCAGTTTCAGCAACGGTTACTGCGGAAAGGTTTCCTTGATGTAGAGATTCCGGAGCAGCATTACGAAATCGGATTAGGGTAACTTTTTGTTCTTTAAACGGCTGAAATCTATTATTTTTGCCGCCCGTTGCCGGGGTAGCTCAGCTGGTTAGAGCATCGGATTCATAACCCGAAGGTCGGCAGTTCAAGTCTGCTCTCCGGTACATATTAAGAAACTCCTTCGGGAGTTTTTTTCGTTTTTGGCATTGGATTCATATCCGCCTGCGGCGGACGGAGTTCAAAATTGTATCAGGCCTGTTTTAGAGTATTTTGTCTAAGTGATTGTATATCAATTTGCAGTCTTTGTACTAACTTAGGGTTGTATCGTTGTAAATAAAAGTTGCAAGTTACTTAAGCCTTGTTTCAGTAACAACAGCGGTTTCTGTTTCGGTTGCTTACTGAAAGATCACTGATTTTGTTCAAATATTCTTGCAAAGTGATTTTCAAGATGGTTTCGCATTCCCATTCTGAAATCATCTGGTGTGCCTTTCTCTAAGATTTCAACAAGTTCTTTGTGAGAGACGAAAGTTTTTAGTGTTGTTTGCTTTTTTAGTAATCCGCTATTATGAACATAGTCAAACACAGGTAGCAAAAGCCTTTGAAATTTCTTTAATGTTTCGTTGCATGTGATTTCATAAAGCTTACCGTGGAATGCAATTTCATGCTCGATATTAAATAAATGATATTGAGCTGATGGGGGTTCGTTAGAAACTATTTCTCTAAGCTCTGCAATATCTTGCGGAGTTATTCTTTTGAAAATAAAATCTGCCATACCTACTTCCAGCACCAGCCTTATTTCAAACATTTCCTTAAGTGTTTCCTGGTCCAGGATATGCGGATTCATGCTTTTACCAATGATGCCAAATAAGTCCGGACTTGTAATCACTGCACCTTTTTTCTTTTTCGATTCAATAAGTCCCATCATTCTCAGGCGAAGTAATGCTTCCCGCACCACAGTCCTGCTGACTCCCAATAATTGAGCCAATTCAATTTCTTTTGGAATACTGTCTCCAACACTGAGTTTTCTTTGCTGCAGCAAATCAACCAGACCTGCCTCCACTTTATCAACGAGGGAACTCGTATCAATCGATTTTAAGTTGTCTTTTAGTGCGGTTATCGTCATGTTGCATCTTATGTATTACATTATTCAAATTTAGTGTTTTTTTGAAATAATACAATCTGTTTTTTTATAAATAATTGACTAATAATATTTTATGTTTTTTTTAAAAAAAAATTTGGATGGTTAAAGGCTTACCTATTATCTTTATAATGTCATACATAATACAAAATTAAAACGATTGCTTTATGATTTCAGCTATTTCTAAGATGGGGCTCATGTTGATTAGCCTCATTTTTTCACTCTCAGTTTTGGCTCAAAACAAGAGTGTTTCCGGGGTCGTTACATCTCAGGAAGATAATTCTCTCTTGCCTGGTGTTTCTGTAACAGTCAAGGGAAAAAGCACCGGAGTCCAAACAAATGCGGAGGGTAAATTCAAAATTGAAGTGACCACCGGCGATGTACTTGTTATTTCTTATGTTGGTTTTGTTACAAGAGAGATTATTGTTGGAGAAAACAACGTATTAAATATTGCTCTTCTGCCAGCCGTTTCCAAATTGGATGAAGTGGTGGTTGTGGGATATGGAACACAAAAAAGAAAAGAGGTGACTGGAGCTGTAAGTACAGTTAGTCCCAAAGTTTTTGAGCACAGCCCAAGTACAAATGTGGCAACGGTACTTCAGGGCAATACTCCAGGTTTAAGGGTGCAGCAGCGTACTGGTCAGCCGGGTACGACCCCAACTATTTCCTTTCGTGGGGGCACTGAATTTGGCGGTGGGGGTACTCCGTTATTCATTGTGGATGGTGTTATCGTCCCTTCACTTTATGGCTTGGATATTAATGATATTGCTAACATTGACCTTTTGAAGGATGCTGCCACAACTGCTATTTATGGAGCCAGAGCTGCTAATGGAGTGGTTTTGGTAACAACAAAAAAGGGGCAGAAAGGTAAAACGAGGGTAACATATTCTTACAGCCATACGACAAACTACATCCGCAGGAATCCATCGGAATACCTCAGTGCTGCCGATTATATTCGGATGAACCGTCTTGGTCTTCAGGCCCGTTTCAGGGGTGATTCACTGGATAATAATGTAAATGCAATGAATACTGACCGTAATCAGTTGTTGGGTTCATGGGGATGGGCAGTTAGTTCAGGCTGGAGATCGGCAGAAGGGTTATATACAACCCAGTTATTAAATAATCAGAACCGTCAGCTTTTAAATGATCCAAGATGGAAATTGCTGGTTGATCCAAATCCTTTCAATCCTTCTCAGATGGATAGCATTGTTTTTACAGACTTAAGTGCAAAGGACAGGGAGGCGATGATTCTTCAGCAGGTAAATACAAATGAACATAACATTAATTTCTCAGGTGCAAATGAGCAAGGGTCTTTTGCGCTATCATTAGGAACAGTGAAAGATAATGGTATTATCATCGGTTCATCCCTGAAACGAATGAACATGAACTTTAATGGAGGGCTAAATGTTGGTAAGAATCTCAAGATAACAACTAACATCGGAGCCTATAATGTAGAACAGGCCTTACCATATGGTCAGTTTAATAGTGTAGATCCTGAAGGAGGTGCCGCAGGAGGATTATTGCAGCGTTTTGTAGGTGTTGCTCCCACAGTTCGGTATGTAAATGATACTTCTGGAGCCATTTTACCCGGACCCAATGATGTAACCCTTGGTAATCCCTTGTATTGGAGTAATCTCACAAATAATAATACTAACCAGCAGCGCTTCTTAGGTGGTATCAATCTTGAATATACTGTGCTACCTTTTCTAAAGGTATTGGCCAGTGGTTCAGGATATTACCAATATACAAATAATAACTTTTTTACAAAAGCATACCAGCAAGGTAATGGCGGGGCAATGAATACGAACAGGGCAGCCAGTTTCAACAATACTAAGCTAATTCAATATACAACCAATGCCTTCTTGCAGTTCAATAAAAACTTTAAAGGGCATAATGTAACCGCATTGGCCGGAACTGAGTTTTATGATTATAAAAGTTATGTGAACTCAGGATTTTCGCAAGGTGCACCTACTGATTTAATCCCATGGTTGACAGCTTCGACACCTCCGAGTGTTCAGGGCACTACTATCGTAAATCCTGCAGGGGCTTCTTCAAACTTTAATCAATGGGAAAGGATTTCATCAGTAATAGGCAGAATCAATTATACATATCTTAATCGTTATTTATTGACAGGTATTGTAAGAATTGACGGTTCCAGCAGGCTTAAAAAAGGAAACTATTACGGCACATTCCCCGGTGTTTCTGTTGGATGGAACCTTCATAACGAGAGTTTTTATAAAGGCTCTGTAGTATCAAAATATTTGAGCAGTGTGAAACCAAGAATTAGCTATGGAGTAAACGGAAATGTAAACTCACTTGGCTATTTTGCAACTTCTCAGGTATATAATAGTGCAGGAACTTATAACGGCTTCGGCGGTACTTATGCAGCCTCATATATTAATTCTGATGTAAGATGGGAACGTACCAATAGCCTGAATTTTGGAGCTGACCTGGGTTTCCTCAAAGAAAAGATTACACTGACGTTTGATTATTTCATCAGAAACGTATTTGATAAACTGGCCGGATTAAATATATCCTCACAAACCGGGTTCAGCAGTTTTACTACCAACCTGGGCCAGTTACAGAATAAGGGTGTTGAAATTGCGGTAAATGCAAGGGTAATTGACCCTAAAAAGGCTGATGGATTTAGTCTTGATGTTAGTGTAAACTATTTTCATGTAAAAAGTTTTGCGAAAAAACTTCCGTTTAATGGATTACCAGGTAACAGAACAAGCGGATTCTTTGTGTGGGATCCAAACAACCCCGGACAACAAATGTATGTAGGCGGATTAGTTGAAGGTGAAAGAATTGGGCTGGATGAAGTATGGGCGCCTCAGTGGGATGGCATTTATACCGATCAGGCAAAAATTACCGGTGATGCGAATGTGTATAATGCCTTTTTACCTTATACAAACAAACGGATAAAACAATTGGGGGATGCTCAATGGCATCAGGTGTATAAAAATGATACGATTGACAGCCGTCAGTTTGTGAAAGTAGGCCGCACAACGCCACAGCATACAGGCGGTTTCAATATCAGCAGTTCATATAAAGGTATTCGCCTCTACGCCGGATTTGATTATGCTTTTGATTTTGTTATAATGAATAACCAGATTGTAAGGGGCCTCAGTCAGGTACAAGGTTCTCAAAATTCAACAACAGATGTATTAAAAACGTGGTCACCAACAAATCCTAATGGCACCATGCCAAGATATTATTGGGCCAACCAGGGCAGAAATTATGCAACAGATGCTAGTGGTAACAACCCTGCCGCCAATTTGTGGGAGAAGGGAGATTATGTGATGCTAAGGGAACTTACATTGGTGTACGACCTGTCATCGCAGATTCTTAGCAAATATCTCGGGAACAGGATAAAGGGTTTGAGTGTAAATGTTACAGGGACTAACCTGGCCTATTTTTCTGGTTACAGTGGCAATTTCCCGGAATTTGGAGGAGTTGATCAGGGTAAATTCCCATTGCCTAAAAGACTTACAATTGGTGTAAGGGTTACTTTATAAATGTTTATTCAACATAAAAAATTACTGAAATGAAATACAATAAATTTCTATTAATAACCGGAATGTTTATGCTGATGTTGGGCATCTTTTCTTGCACAAAAGAGCTGGATGAAGTAGTGCCACAAGATGCCATCAGTAAAGACCAGGCATTAAAAGATCCGAATGCTGCCAGAACTCTGTATCATGGGGTGTACGGTATTTTCAGGTCTTATAATGCTACATTCTATCAATTGGGAGAAATGCGTTCAGATATTTGGGTAGATGGCCTTTTTACCGAGTCTGTTGACGGAGGCCTGCAAAACCTTTACAGGCATAATATCAGCAACCTGAACGTTCCGTTTACAAACTGGGGTAGTTTCTATAATCTTATTTACAATTTCAACAGTGTATTAAAAATAATTCCGCAAACTACATTGCCCGATGCTGAGAAAAACAAGATTCTTGCCGAAGTATATGGTTTAAGGGCTTATGTATATTACACTATGCTCCGTACTTGGGGTGCAGTGCCTTTAAATACTGAGCCAGTTGAAACTATCAACAACACAGCTGAAACGTATAAACGCCGTACGGGAGCGGATACAATAATGACTCAGATAAAAAGCGATATTGAGCAGTCGCTTCAGCTATTTGGCTCGGCGAATACTTTATCAACTGGCAAAAGGGTTTATTGGAGCAGGGTAGCCTCATTAATTTTGAAGGGAGATGTTTTTATCTGGTCTGGCACACATATGGGTGGAGGCAATGCAGATTTTACAATTGCCAAAAGTACTTTGCAGGAGGTAAGAAACCTGCAGGGAGCTTCATTAGACCTTCAGACAAATTATGCTGACATATTTGACCCAACCAAAAAGAATAATAACAAAGAAATAATTTTTGCAATTAACTACGAATTGCAACAGGCACAAATGGGGGTATTTGGCAATTTTCTGGTGAACTCAATTCAGGCCAGTACCTTATCTTTTGCACAAGCGACTACTCCTACTGTATCTTCTGCTTATCCATATGTAAACGGAGCAAACAGGGTAGGCATGAACCAGGCAATGATAAACAGGCTTACTGCTCTTCCTGCCGATCAGCGTATCAGTAACAGTTTCCGGGTAATGTATTCTAATGCATCGCCGTTTGCGGTAAGGGGAATATTCCTGACAAAATATATTGGTACAACTTCAGGTACGTCACAAATTTATAATAATGATTATCCTGTTTACAGGTATGCCGATGTGCTGTTGCTGCTCGCAGAAGCGAAAGCAAAACTTGGAGAAGATCCTTCAGCAGAAATTAATGCAATCAGGCAAAGAGGATATGGAGCCACATATACACCACATGTAAACGGAAGCATTACTGAGAATATGAATGCCGTATTAGAAGAATATCTCAGAGAGTTCATCGCTGAAGGCAAACGCTGGTGGGCTTTGAGGAGGGCTGGTGATTCGTATGTTTATGCAAACCTGAATCCAACTTATTTCTCAGCAACAAGCACAGCTAAATTTTTATTGCCACTCTCTCAAACGATGTTAACCTCAGACCCATTGCTAACACAAACACCTGGGTATTGATTTTTTCTCTATAGCAATTAGCATTTGGTGATTACCGGGGCAATGCCCCCGGTAACCCATGCTTAATGTGAATTATTTATTTGTTAATTTAGTAGAAATGGAAATAAAACATATTGAAGGGCTGGTCGCTGCACCTTTTACACCTATGCATAGTGATGGATCGCTTAATTTAACCATCATCCCCGCTTATTATGAAATGCTGAAGGATAACAATGTGAAAGGCGCTTTTATATGTGGTTCTACAGGCGAAGGGGTTTCGATGACACTTTCGGAAAAGAAAGCTGTTATAGCAGCCTGGGCAACTTGTTCAAAAGCAGACAATGATTTTATTGTGATGCCGTTGCTGGGAGGGACAAGTATTAATGATTGTAAAGAATTAGCAGTATTTGCAAAGGAAGTGGGAATGGATGCAGTTTCTTTTACAGCACCTTTTTATTTTAAACCTGTGAATGTACAGGCACTTGCCCAAACTTGTATTGAAGTGGCTTCTGTTGTTCCGGATATGCCATTCTATTACTATCACATACCTGTATTAACCGGAGTTAATTTTCCGATGCTTGATTTATTGCAGGAATTAGATGGCAAACTGCCAGGTTTTGCAGGCGTAAAATATACACATGAAGATTTCATGGATTTTCTTTCTTGTATTCATTATGCAGGTGGAAAGTATGATATGCTATGGGGAAGAGATGAGAACATGCTTCCGGCATTATCACTCGGAACTAAAGGTGCTGTAGGAAGTACTTTTAATTATGCTGCTCCGCTTTATTATCAGTTAATTGAAGCCTTTAATGCCGGTGATTTGCAGATGTCAGCACTTTATCAGCAAAAATCAATTGATATGATTCGCTTACTTGGTAAGTATGGAGGCATTGCTACAGGTAAGGCATATATGAAACTCATAGGCCTGGATTGTGGAGAATTTCGCCTGCCTGTGAAGAACATGAGCTCCTCAGAATTTGAGATGTTCAAGCAGGATGTGGGAACGCTGAATTTTGAAGCTTTTAAATCAAAACGGCCAGCTGTTACAAACGTCTGAAGGAATGACCAGATTCTTAAAACTTGCATTTGCTCTTTTGCTGGTATTAACCAATTGCCTTATAATGGCACAACGAAATAAAATTATTGACTGGTCAGTTGCAGCAACGTTGCCATCGGTTGACGGCAAAACTGCAAATATTGGTATAGCTGGTGCTTTTTCTGGAATAAGTAATGATGCAATGATTATTGCTGGCGGCGCAAATTTTCCGGATGCTATGCCCTGGAATGGAGGAAAAAAGGTTTATTACAATGGGCTATATGTTTTGAAAAAGACTGGAAAGAAAAATTTTTCGTGGTATGTAAAGGATAAATTTCATATTGAAGATTCTATTGCATATGGAGCCTCTGTTTCGTCTGATTCAGGCATTATATGTATCGGCGGGGAGAGTACACATGGAATTTCAGACAAAGTTTTTTCAATCTTGTGGAATAAAGCCGGCAAAACACCAATAAAAAAGAATCTGGCACCACTTCCATTTCCTCTTTGTAATGCAGCCGCAGTTGTTGTTAAGAACATTGTTTACGTGGCTGGCGGAGAGACTACGGGATCTGTATCGGACAGGTTTATATGCCTTGATCTGGCAAATACCTCAGCAGAATGGAAAGAGTTGCCTGCGTTGCCATTTCCGGTTTCTCATGCAGTAATAGCAATGCAGTCGAACGGTATTGATGATTGTATTTATTTAATCGGCGGACGCCAAAGAAAGGCTGATGGTGTCAGCGAATTATACAATACCGTTTATGAGTTTAATCTTCGAACAAACAGATGGGCGAAAAAACAATCATTGCCTCACACTCTATCAGCAGGAACAGGCCTTTCTGTTGGCAGCAACAGGATACTGCTGTTTGGTGGTGATAAGGGAGAAACTTTCCACAAAGTGGAAGAATTGATTGCTGCAATAAGCCAGGAAAACGATGTGGTAAAAAAGCAGCAGTTAGTTCAGAAAAAAAATCAATTGCAGGTGTCTCATCCCGGTTTTTCTGATGAAGTCTTATGCTATTGCCCAAAAACAGATGAATGGACGACGGTGGGAAGAATTCCCTTTTCAGTGCCGGTGACAACTACTGCTGTTAATTGGAATGGTTACTGTTTCATTCCGAGCGGAGAAATAAAAGCAGGAGTAAGAACCTCCCAGATACTCATGGGTAAATTACCACAAAAATGATCAAATCAAAATCATATCCCTGGGTTGTAGTAGCTCTCTTGTGGGTGGTGGCGTTGCTTAATTACATGGACAGGCAAATGCTCAGCACTATGAAGCCTTCGATGATGCTTGATATACATGAGCTGCAATCGGCTACCAATTTTGGTTATCTGATGGCCATTTTTCTTTGGATTTATGGTTTTATGAGTCCTTTATCAGGAATTATTGCAGACAGATTAAACCGAAAATGGCTAATCGTAGGCAGTTTGTTTGTGTGGAGTGCGGTCACTTTTGCAATGGGCTATGCAAAAACATTTGATCAGCTGTACTGGCTGCGTGCCGCAATGGGAGTTAGCGAAGCTTTATATATACCCGCAGGTCTGTCACTCATTGCTGATTATCACCAGAACAAAACAAGATCTTTGGCCGTGGGAATCCACATGACCGGGTTATATATGGGGCAGGCACTTGGTGGGTTTGGCGCAACTATAGCTGCAACATTCTCCTGGCAAAACACCTTTATGTCTTTTGGGTTGATTGGGATTGTATATTCAGTTGTTTTGATTTTATTTCTGAAAGAGAAAAGAGATACTGAACAAGTAACAACTCCAAATCTTGTTAAATCTAAACATTCTTTATTTAAAGGGCTTGCTGTATTGTTCAGCAATATCTCTTTCTGGATTATACTTTTCTATTTTGCTGTTCCCAGCTTGCCAGGATGGGGAGTTAAAAATTGGTTACCCACTTTATTTTCAGAAAATCTGCACTTGGATATGAGTAAAGCAGGTCCGCTTTCAACCATTACTATTGCAGCTTCTTCTTTTCTCGGTGTGGTTTTTGGCGGAATCTTATCAGATAAGTGGGTACAGAAAAGCTTAAGAGGAAGAATTTATACCAGCGCAATAGGTTTAGGCTTAACAATACCAGCTTTAGTGCTGGTCGGATTTGGTACAAGCATCTTTGCCATTGTCGGTGCTGCATTTTGTTTCGGTTTTGGCTATGGAATGTTTGATGCTAACAATATGCCTATTCTTTGCCAGTTTGTATCTGTAAAATACAGGGCCACTGCTTATGGTTTTATGAACATGATGGGGGTAATTGCCGGTGCAGAAATAACTAGATGGCTCGGCAAATCGACAGATGCTGGCAGTTTGGGAAAAGATTTTGCCATGCTTGGGGGAATTGTACTGCTTGCCTTAATTATTCAGCTTTCATTTCTGCGGCCAAAGGCCAATGATTTTGCGGATGATGAATAATGCCAAACATCCTAAAAATTTATTTCATGTGCTTTCTTAAAAAAATTGCGGTCTTCATTCTCTTTGGGGTTATATCTGCCGGCTGTATGAGTGCCCAACCAACAATCACTCCTGTGTTTATATCAGGTAGCGAAGGCCATAAGATTTATCGCATCCCAGCTATTATAGGGTTGCCAAACGGAGATATACTTGCTTTTTGCGAAGGACGGGTAAATGACGGTGGTGATTTTGGAGATATAAATATTGTTATGAAACGCAGCAGCGATAAAGGGAAAACCTGGGGCGACATACAGTTGGTGGCGGAATTTGATACGTTACAATGCGGCAATCCGGCTCCGGTGGTTGATTTAACAGACCCTCTGTATCCCAATGGACGCATCTTTCTTTTTTATAACACCGGCAATAATCATGAAGGCGAAGTAAGAAAAGGAAAAGGATATAAACAGGTGTGGTATAAAACATCAACCGATGGAGGATACACATGGAGTACGCCTGTTGATATAACGTTACAGGTTCATAAACCCCAAAAGCCAGATATTAATCCCGCCTATAATTTTATCGAAGACTGGCGGACTTATGCCAATACTCCGGGACATGCCATGCAGTTTAGCAATGGAAAATATAAGGGACGGATTTATGTAGCAGCCAATCATTCGGCGGGTGGGCCACAAAAGGAAGCGATGGATTATAAAGCACATGGATTTTATACAGACGATCATGGTAAAACTTTTCGGATGAGTGAGCCGGTGAATATGCCCGGCTCCAATGAATCTACGGCTGCACCGCTTTCTGATGGCAGACTGATGATGAACAGCCGCAATCAGCGGGGAGATGTAAAAGCAAGAATTGTATCCATCAGTAGTGATGGAGGAGCTACATGGGATACCACTTTTTTTGATAAAAACCTGCCCGACCCGGTGAATGAAGGCAGCTTATTAAATATTGGATTTAAAAAGGGTAAAGCGATTTTGGCTTTCTGTAATGCTGCAGATATAGCGAAAAGGGATAACCTGACACTGCGCATCAGCTACGATGAAGGAAAAACATGGAAGAAAAATTTCCTTATTGATTCAACAGGCAAAAGGGCTAATACCGCCTATTCCGATATTGTGCGGCTGAATAAAAAGAAAATCGGGATTCTGTATGAGAAGGATGATTACACAAAGATTGTATTTTCTGTGGTAACGCAATAAACTGATTATGAAAAAAAGTAAATATCTGTTTGCTCTGACCCTGCTCTTTATTGGTGCCAGCAGTTTTAATTGCTCTAAAGAACCGTCTGAAAATCCGCAGGGTGAAATTCAGGCTATTGCCCATTCCCCATCTGTACCTGTACTGAAAGGGCTGAACGTAAACCTCGTTTTAAGAATTGCATTATCGGTGCCGACAGGTAATGCCGAACAGCATTTCCGTAAACTGCGCTGCAATATTAATACAGGGGCGATTAACATTGTTGACAAAATAGACGTGTACACCACTGCAGCAGAAACTTTCTCTACCGGCAGTTTTCTAGCATCCTATAGTCCGACGGCAACTAATTTTGATATTCCTGTAACACTAAATATGAATGGTGGCGATGGAAAATTCATTTGGTTCAGTGTTGTTTTGAAAAGTAGTGCCGCCATTGATGATATTATTGAGTTGCATTGTATCAAATTAGTGGACGAGGCCAACAAAGAGCTAACTGTGAAAGAAGGTGGTAATTTATTTGTGAAAAGAACCGGCACAGCAGTACGGAAGGCTGGTGATGATGCAGTAAATACTTACCGCATTCCCGGCATTGTGCAAACTGACAAAGGCACACTGATTGCAGTATATGACAACCGCTATATAAACAGTGGTGATTTGCCCGGCAATATTGATGTAGGTATGAGCCGCAGTGTTGACAGTGGTAAAACCTGGCAGCCTATGAGGGTGATTATGGATATGGGTGCCCCTCATGATAATAATGGCATTGGCGACCCGGCCATTTTGTTTGACCCTGTAACAAAAAAAATATTTGTAGCCGCTTTATGGAGTAAGGGCAATCGTTCAATTGCAGGTTCACTTCCCGGTTTATCACCTGATTCAACAGGCCAGTTTGTTTTGGTAAGCAGCAATGATGATGGATTGACATGGACAGCGCCTTATACCATTACCCCTCAGGTAAAAAATCCGGCCTGGCATATTTTTTTCAATGGTCCCGGCAGCGGTATTGCCATGCAGGATGGTAAATTAGTTTTTGCAGCTCAATACTGGAATGAAACCAAGATGCCTTACTCAACTATTATTTACAGTTCAGATCATGGCTCAACCTGGATTGGAAAAATTCTTGGACCAAAATCAAACACCACGGAAAGCCAGGTGGTGGAAACAATACCGGGAAAACTGATGCTGAATATGCGGGATAACCGTGGGAGTTTCCGCAGTGTGGCCACCACTACTGATATGGGCTCATCGTGGATAGAACATGCAACATCTTACAACACATTACAAGATCCAATTTGTATGGCAAGCTTTATTAAAGCAAGGGTAAATCTAAGCGGAACAATGAAAGATGTTTTGTTTTTCAGTAACCCCGATACAAAATCAGGCCGCTATAATATCACCATTAAAGCAAGCCTCGATTTAGGGGAGACCTGGTTACCGGCCAATCAGCTCTTAATTGATGAAAGACAGTGTTATGGCTATTCATCATTGACAAAAATTGATGATAATACCATTGGTATTTTATATGAAGGCACAAAGGATTTGTATTTTGTAAAAGTGCCTGTCAGGGATATTATTAAGTAGGAAATGCAATATGAAATATACTACAATAGAGCTAACAGACTTAAAAGCATTCTATAAGGAGCAGTTGTTGAGTAATACTGTTCCCTTTTGGTTTCCCCGTTCTTTTGATAAAGAGCATGGAGGTTTTTTGCTGATGCGTGATGCGGATGGTTCGCTGATCGATGACGATAAAGCTGTATGGATACAAGGAAGGGCGACATGGTTGTTGTCAGCATTATATAACACAGTTGAAAAAAAGCAGGAATGGTTAGATGGAGCTAAACTTGGCTACGACTTTCTAAACAAACATTGTTTCGATAATGACGGTCAGATGTTTTTTCATGTAACAAGAGATGGAAAACCAATCCGAAAAAGAAGATATTTTTTTTCTGAAACATTTTATGTGATTGCTGCTGCAGCTTATGCACAAGCAAGCGGTGATGAGAGGGCAGCCCATAATGCAAGAGAAGTGTTCGAGCAGTGTATTGCCTATGCCAGCGGAGAAAAGAGGTTACAGCCCAAATTTACAAATTCAAGACCGGCGAAAGGTATTGGTGTTCCAATGATTATGATAAATACGGCACAGCAACTGAGAAATACAATCGGAGATGAACGTTGTGATGAGTGGATTGCCAAATGGATTGCAGAAATAGAAAGAGATTTTGTTAAAGATGATATCAGATGTGTGATGGAACAGGTAGCTCCGGATGGAACTATAATTGACCATATCGATGGCCGGACTCTGAATCCCGGCCATGCAATTGAAGGCGCATGGTTTGTTTTGCATGAAGCAAAACATCGGAATAATGACCCGCATTTAATTGAACTCGGATGCAAGATGCTTGATTACATGTGGGAACGGGGATGGGATAAAGAATATGGAGGCATCCTTTACTTCCGGGATGTGTTTAACAAACCAGTGCAGGAATACTGGCAGGATATGAAATTTTGGTGGCCGCACAATGAAACGATAATTGCCACTTTGCTTGCTTATTTAATGACAGGTAATGAAAAATATGCTCAGTGGCATAAAATGGTGCATGATTATTCCTATTCTCATTTCTATGACAAACAAAATGGCGAATGGTACGGGTACTTGCACCGCAACGGAACTGTAGCGCAAACAGCAAAGGGGAACTTATTCAAAGGGCCATTTCATCTGCCAAGGCAAGAATGGTATTGCCTGCAAATACTGGAAGAATATCTGACAAAAGAATAATGCTTCGGTTGCTAATCCTCATATTGCTGTTGCCTGCGGGAGTGCAAGCCCAGTTGCAATTAGGAAGGATATTTTCAGATAATATGCTGCTTCAGCGGGACAAGCCTGTACATGTATGGGGTAAATGTACTCCCGGAGAATTTGTCACGGTTACTCTTGGTAAGGAAACAAAATCAACTATAGTTAAAAGCGATTCATCATGGGGTGTTTACCTTCCGCCACAGAAAGCAAATTCTTTTTCTCAACGTCTTCATGTAACCTCGGGCAAGGAAGAAATTAATATTCAGGATGTTCTTATTGGTGATGTCTGGATTTGTATCGGACAAAGTAATATGGAATGGCCGGTAATTAAAGAAATGCACTATAAGGAGGAAATCAAAGGTAGTAGTCAGCCACTGCTGCGATTGTATAATCCTGCGTATGCAGGTAAGAGTATATTTAATTCTTCCTTTAGCGATTCTGTGCAGCAGCTACTTACTCCGGAAAAATTTTACAAAGGAGCTTGGCAGGCATGCGACAGCAGCAGTTTTAAAAATATGAGTGCTGTTGCTTATTACTTTGGCAAGAAAGTGACTGAAGAAACCGGAGTGCCAATTGGATTAGTGAATCTTTCCATCGGAGGTGCGCCATTGGAAACTTTTATTGATAAAAACGTTTTAAAGAACAGTGACCAGTTTTCAGGAAAAGTAAATGGCGATTGGCTGGATAATGGTGCGCTGCCTGTATGGATCAGGGAAAGAGGCAAGCAGAATGTGTTAATGGCTCAAAATGTTGCGGCTGATGAGCAGGGTAAGAACCATGCTTTTAAACCTGGGTTTGCTTATGCTGCCGGTATTGCCCCTCTGCTGTTTACGCAGATAAAAGGAATTCTTTGTTACCAGGGGGAAAGTAATGCGCAAGAAATGGAAAGGCTGAATGAATATGCCGCTTTGACAAAGTTGATGATTGATGACTACAGGGCGAAATGGGAAAATTTAAAATTGCCATTTTATTATGTGCAACTGTCTTCTATTGATACGTTAAAATACAAAGGACAACTCTGGCCTCATTTCAGAAATGAACAAAGAGGTATGATGAATCTTATCCCAAACTCAGGCATGGCTGTATGCAGCGATATCGGCAATAAAGATGATGTACATCCTGTTAATAAAAAACTTGTTGGCGAAAGACTGGCAAGATGGGCTTTGAATAAGACATATCATCAAAATATTATCCCTTCCGGACCTTTGCCTTTAAAGGCTATATATAAAAGGGGAAAAGTGATTATTGCATTTCAATATGCAGGCGATGGATTGAAGACTTCGGATAGTAAACCTTTAAGAGGTTTTTCGACTGATGGCAAGCATGAGGCGGAGGCAGTTGTTAATGGCAGAAAGATTCTTATTCCTGCTTCTGCAAAGCCAGAATATATTTTCTATTGCTGGAAACCTTTTAGTGATGGTAATCTTGTTAATTCGGACGAACTTCCTGCATCAACATTTAAAATAGAAGTGAAGTGAAAAAACTTGTTATACTTTTCCTTTTGTTGTGTTCAGAATTATTGCCGGCGCAGGTGCAACTGCCCTTTTACCCTGATTCAGCCTTTTCGACATATTATCATCAGCGCCGGACACAGTTTCAATTGCTGCCCTTTACAAACGGGGATATTGTTTTCATCGGCAACAGTATTACTGATGGGGGAGAATGGAGTGAACTTTTTGGCGATAAAAAGATTAAAAACCGGGGCATTAGCGGAGATGTGACTGCCGGTGTGATAAACCGTATTCAGGAAATAGTTGACAGGAAGCCGGTAAAAGTTTTTTTAATGATTGGGGTAAACGATTTGGCCAGAGGTGTCTCACCCGATAGTGTGATAAAAAACATTTTAACTATTGCGGATTTTATTAAGTACAAATCTCCCTCAACAAGGCTTTTTGTACAGAGCATTTTGCCCGTAAACGATGTGTTTGGAAAATTTGGAGGACATGTCAACAAAGGACAACAGATCAGGGAAGCGAATGAAAAATTGTTTGCTTCATCTGAAAAGCATCATTATATCTTTCTTGATGTTCATAAATATTTCTGCAATGCTGAAGGAAAGATGAATGTAAAGTTCAGTAATGATGGCTTGCATTTAACAGGCGAAGGATATCTTTTGTGGAAGCATTTCGTATTCCCTTATGTTTATGATTTACAGGAAAAGCCATCTTTACTTCCATTGCCGCAGCGTATTAAATGGAATCAGGGTTATTTTCCTATTTATAACTGCCGTTCTGTTGTTGCCAGCCAAAAGGAATTGGAAAAGGAAGCCCTGCTGTTAAAAGAGGCCCTAGCTTCATATGGCTGGAGTCCGGAAATAGCCAATAAGGCTAGGGATTCCGAAAAATACATTGAACTGCGTCTGTTAAAACCTGATTCAGTTATTAATGATGAGGAAGCATATGCATTGAATGTTTCTGAAAGTAAAATCCTGATAACTGCGAATACAACTCATGGAATTTTTAATGGCATTCAGACTCTTAAGCAATTGATGCGGGATAAAATGTTGGTTGATGCCTGTGAAATTAAAGACTGGCCTGCCTTTGCGTGGCGTGGATATATGATTGATGTCGGCCGCAATTACATGTCAGTTTCATCACTTAAGCAGCAAATTGAAGTGATGAGTCAATATAAACTGAATGTTTTCCATTTTCATGCTACCGAAGATATTGCATGGCGCATTGCAATAAATCAATATCCACAATTGACCGCCCCGGAAAATATGCTCCGGAATAAAGGTCAATTTTATACTGCAGCAGAGATAAAAGAATTGATAGCTTTTTGTAAGGAAAGACATATACTTTTCATTCCTGAAATTGATATGCCTGGCCATAGTGCTGCCTTTAAAAGGGCGATGAAAACTGATATGCAGAGTGATACTGGTCTTCAGTATGTAAAGAATATACTAAAAGAATTCTGCGAGACATTCGATGTGTCCTATTTGCATATTGGAGTCGATGAAGTGAAGATAATAAACAGGAATTTCATTCCAGAGGTAACTAAGTATATTGAGGGTTTGGGGAAGAAAGTTATTGGGTGGCAGCCCGGTGGAAATTTTTCTGACAATACTATTCGTCAGCTATGGATGGATGATAATGGACATTTGTCTTCAGTCGCAAAAACAAAGTATATCGATTCCCGGCACTTGTACCTGAATCATATGGATCCCTTAGAGTCTGTCGTAACAATTTTCAATAGAAAAATACTAAACAAAGAGAAAGGTGACAGCTCAATGCTTGGAGGTACTCTTTGTATGTGGAACGACAGGTCGGTAGCAGAAGGTGGCGATATACTGAGAATGAATCCCGTCTATCCGGGCATGCTTGCTTTTTCGGAACGAAGCTGGGTTGGTGGCGGCAAAGATGGGTGGATTGCGAATATCACCGATGGTGATGAAAAAGCATTTGCAGAATTTGAGATGCGTCTTTTGGATCATAAGAATTTATACTTTAAGGAAAAACCCTTTACATATGCAAAGCAATCAGACTTAAAGTGGACATTACATGGACCTTTTGATAACGGAGGAGATGCTTCGAAAAAGTTTCTGCCAGAAACTGATTCGTGGAGTGCACAAACATCCCTATTAGGCAAACAGGTTGGTGGCGGAACTGTTGTTTTACGTCATTGGTGGGCTCCTTTGATCAAAGGAGCAATTGATGAACCAAGGGAGAATACAACGTGGTATGCAACAACAAGTATCTGGAGCGATGAAACAGTTGAAAGGGATTGTTGGATTGGGTTTGGTAATCTTTCCCGTTCACAGGCAACAGATTCTCCGCCAGAAGGAGCATGGGACAATAAAGGAAGTGCAATTTGGATGAACGGGAAACTGATAGATCCTCCGAAATGGAAAAGAGCCGGTCAAACTGGAAATTTAGAAATTCCCCTTATTGACGAAGGTTACGAATACAGAGAACCAGCTAAGGTTCTTTTTCAAAAAGGATGGAATACGATTTTGGTAAAGACACCTGTTAAAAATTTTAAGGGAAAGGACTGGAATAATCCGGTTAAATGGATGTTTACTTTTGTAATAGCAGACGACGAATAGGCGTGTCACTAAATGCCGCAGTTAAGTACTGCGAATAAAATTGGGAGTTTCTGGCTCCTGTTCATAGTTAAATGGATTAAAAATGAAAGGAAAAATCAGACTTAGAAAATGGGTAGAATTTATTATTGTTACCATGCTCCTCTTTTTTGCTGCAACTGACATTTCATTGTATGCTCAGCAAAAAAATGTGTTTTCGTTGGGGAAGGAAGAGTTCTTGCTGAATGGAAAGCCATTTCAAATCATAAGTGGAGAAATACATCCGGCCCGGATACCGGCTGAATACTGGCGGCATAGGATACAAATGGTAAAAGCAATGGGCTGTAATACTGTAGCTGCATACATTTTCTGGAATTATCATGAAAGTAAGCCGGGTATATTTGACTTCAAGACCGGCAATAAAAATATTGCTGAGTTTATCCGTATCTGTCAGCAGGAAGAAATGTGGGTTCTGCTAAGGCCGGGACCTTATGTTTGCGCCGAATGGGATTTTGGTGGATTGCCAACATATCTTTTAAAAATTCCTGACATTAAGATTCGCTGTATGGATGACCGCTATATGAAAGCTGTAACCGGATATGTTAACAGGCTGGCAAAAGAGGTGCTCCCTTTACAGTGTGTGAATGGCGGTCCGATACTAATGGTACAGGCAGAAAACGAATATGGCAGCTATGGGAATGACAGGCAATACATGGAAGAGGTCCGAAAATTGTGGATACGCAATGGTATAAAAGTTCCTTTCTATACCGCTGATGGTGCAACACCATATATGCTGGAGGCCGGCAGTTTAGAGGGGGCTGCTATCGGTCTCGACAGTGGGGGAGATGAAAAAGATTTTGAACAGGCCCGTAAGCACAATCCAAATGTTCCTTCTTTCAGTTCTGAAACATACCCTGGCTGGCTAACACACTGGGGCGAAAAATGGGCAAGGCCCGATACCAATAACCTGAAAAAGGAAGTAGAGTTTCTTTTAAAGAACAAGAAATCTTTTAACTTTTATGTTATTCATGGCGGTACCAACTTTGGCTTTACTGCTGGGGCCAATGCGTTTTCCCCAACTGCATACCAGCCTGATATTACCAGTTATGATTATGATGCGCCAATCAGTGAATCTGGCGAAGCCACGCCTAAGTTTTTTATGCTTCGTAATCTTATCTCTCAATATACTGGCAAATCTTTGCCGGAAATTCCGAAACCGGTTAAGATGATCAGCATACCAGCGTTTAAACTGAAAAGAGCTGATGCTGTTTGGAATCATTTGCCAGTGCCTGTTGTTTCGCCCCAGCCGAAACCTATGGAGGCTTACGACCAAAACCAGGGCTTGATACTGTATAAAACAAAACTGATAGGTCATAAAAGCGGAAAGCTTAAAATTTGGGAACCTCATGATTATGCCCTTGTATATCTGGATGGAAAATTTGTTGACACTGTTTACAGGGATGGAGGTAAGTGGGAAGCAGATCTGCCAAAAACAGATAGCAAAGAGCCTGTGCTTGAAATACTGGTGGAAGGGATGGGACATATCAACTTTGCGCAATTCATGATTGACAGGAAGGGAATTACAGAAAGGGTAACATTGAATGGAATGACACTGATGAACTGGCAGACTTATTTGCTTCCAATGGATGAAAAGTTTGTGGCGGGACTAAAATATTCCGAAAGCAAAACAGATGATGGCAGCCGGCTGTGTAACTTTTTTAAAGGGGAGTTTGTTCTTGATGAAACAGGGGATACTTATTTTGATATGAGCGGTTACTCAAAGGGCATCCTGTATGTTAATGGACACAATCTCGGTCGTTTTTGGAATATCGGTCCTCAGCAACGTCTTTATTGCCCTGCGTCCTGGTTAAAGCCAGGGAAAAATGAAATTGTTGTTTTTGATCTGCACCAGGTTAGTGAAACAACAGTTTCGGGTTATAAGTCATTGCTCTAAAATATTTTCTTATGAATAAGCTGTTCCTGCTTTTTCTTATTCTGCCGTCTCTTTTTTGCACTGCACAGAGAGACACCGTTTCTCTGAATTCAGGGTGGGTGTTTACTATTGACAAAAGCACATCCGGTTTTAGAGAACAATGGTTCAAAGAGCCTCTTAAGGAAGAAAGGTCTGTCCTGTTACCACATACATGGAATGTGGAGGATGAAAATCAGAATCACTATGGATGGGGATGGTATCAAAAAAGGATGAGTATCCCCATGAATTGGAAAACCAAGAAAATTGTTATTGAGTTTGGCGCTGTTAATCATACCTGTATTATTTACCTGAATGGTAAGCAGATTGCTGTTAATACAGGCGATGGTTTTAGTAAGTTTTCTGTGGATTTGAGCAGTGAATTAAAATTTGGTAAGGAAAATACTCTTACTGTTGCCGTTAATAATGATTATGGGACTGTTAAGGTGCCTTACGGTAGTTCATTTGACTGGCCCAACGATGGGGGAATCATTCGAAAGGTAGTGTTAATCATAAGTGACAAGATTTCTGCAGAATATATACATCTCTCGCCTGTATATAATGTTATAAATGGAAAGGGGAGCTTATCTGCCAGAGCAGGAATGGGGCTTTCGGATAAAACTAATATACAGTTCAGAATAAGAATTAAGGAAGAAAATCAGCCTTCTTCTAAAATAATTTTCGACAAAATACAGAAGCCTGTCTGGAATAGAAATGAAGGCATTGTAGAAGTTGAACTTCCAGAGGTTAATCCGTGGCATTTTGATTTTCCAAATCTATACAGAGTTGATATTTCTGTTATTCTTAATGACAAAGTAGTAGATCATATTGCCGCTGTTACTGGGTTTCGTGAGTTGAAGTTTGTTGATGGACAAACATTGCTAAATGGTGAAAGAGTAAAACTGATGGGAGTTGAGTGGACGGCAGGTTCTAATCCTGGCTTTGGTTTTGCCGAACCAGATTCGGTTATCACCAGGTATTGCAAGCTGATGAAAGATGTTAATGCGATTTTTACCAGGCAACATTTTCAGCAGGATGATTTGTTTTATGATTTTTGCGACAGAAATGGAATTCTTGTTCAGCAGGAGATCCCTTTGTGGGGACCAGAGACACCTGCAAATGATACCATCCGGGGAATTGCCATGAAGCAGATAGAAAGGATGGTGAACAACTATTATAACCATCCCTCAATTTTCTCGTGGGGTGTGGGTAATGAATTGCGGGGCAGAGATGCTGATATGAGGCAATTCATTAGCGATATGTTGAAGCGTTGCAGAGAACTTGACCCGGCAAGGATGACAGCTTATGTCAGCAATACACTTACATCGGGGTTTGTTAATAATTCTTCATTTGTTCCTGATGCGGGTGCTGGCGGCGATTATTTAATGATGAACGAATATGGCGGTAGCTGGTGGGATATTTCTGTCGGAAAAATTCACTATTATCTTGATAGTGTGCATATGAGTTATCCTGGTAAACCTTTCTTTATATCTGAATTTGGCTTGTGCGAACCAAATTTTAAAGGTGGCGATGAAAGGCGGATTGAAGATTTGATTTATCACATGGGTATTTATGAAAGCAAGCCTTATATTGAAGGAGCTATTTATTTCGATCTTACAGATTACCGGACACATTATCCGGGCACAACGGAGACTAACAAATTCCGGCGCAGGATACATGGTGTATATGACATGTATGGAAATGCCAAGCCATCAATGAAAGTGTTAAAAAATCTTTCATCGCCGATAGAAATACATAGTATTAGAAACGCTGGTAATGGGAGAATAACTGTGACGCTTTTTGGAAGTATTGGATTGCCCCAGCATAAGGTTAAGGGATACAAAATCTATGTGTCAGACAGGACAGATAACTATTTGTCGTCTGAGAGTAATTTGCTTCCGGAAATAAGGCCAGGTGAAAAAATTAATGTAGCGGTGGCAAATAAACAGAGTGGTAAGGTTGTTGTTACTATTGTTAGACCGACAGGCTACGTTGTTATTCAGAAGGTATTTGAGTAAACTTAACTTTAGTGCTTATTAAAAGTGATAAACTTAGGCTGCCAGATAAAATGCAGACTCGTAACAAAGGTTATTATCTGACTGATATTTGTAAGCTATGCAGAGTGTATGTTGTTAGTTGTAACTTTTCAAAAAAAGAACTCTCTTTCACACACGAAAGAGAGTTCTTTTTTATGGAGACACATTAACTAGTTCTGCCGGGATATTGCTCAAGAGCTTTTTCAAGGCAGTCCATTGCCGCA
>CALLZY010000174.1 GCA_937858715.1 uncultured Chitinophagaceae bacterium
ACAGAAGAATGAGGCGTTGTGTTCATCAACAGCACAGGCGACACGAAAGCACCTTTTTCCGCATCAGCATCAACCAACTCAACACTATCAAAAGAACCGTAAACAATTTGAGCACTTGTCAGCAGTTGCTGAATCTGACTTCTTACTTCAGACCTCTGAGCTTCCCCCGCCAGGCTGCCCATCCTAACTTTATCATTCAGCGGATTCCCAATTACTGTTTGCGACAAAGCAGCAGAGAGTGATTTGATGACGGCTTCCATCTTTTCTTCCGGTACAAAAATGCGGCGTACACCTGTGCATCGCTGTCCGGCTTTTAAAGTCATCTCTTTTCTAATTTCTTTGATGAAAATATCCCACTCAGGCATTGCAGGCGTTACATCTTTGCCTAGCACAATACAATTCAGGCTGTCAGCCTCCATATTAAAAGGCACATTATTTTCTACTATTGCCGATGTTTTCTTCAGCATTAAACCAGTTGCAGCGCTGCCGGTAAATGTTACAACATCCTGCGAAGTAACATGGTCAAGAATATCGCCTGCGCTGCCGCAAAGTAATTGCAGACTTCCTTCAGGCAGAATGCCGGAGGCAATAATATCTTTCACTACCGCTTCAGTAAGATAAGAAGTGACTGTTGCCGGCTTAACAATCGCCGGAACACCAGCCAGCAAGTTCACTGCAATCTTTTCCAGCATGCCCCATACCGGAAAGTTGAATGCATTGATATGCAAGGCCACTCCTTCTTTGGGTACCATAATATGTGTACCCATAAAAGTGTTTCCGTTGCTGAGATTATGACTTTCCCCATCGATACAAATCACATCATCTGGAAATTTGCGGCGCAGTGAAGCATTGGTAAACAGGTTACCGATACCACCTTCAATGTCAACCCAGCTATCAGCTTTAGTGGCCCCGGTTTTATAACTTATTTCATAATATTTTGCGAGATGCAGGCGCAGGTGCATTGCCAATGCCTTCAGCATATTTCCCCTCTGATGGAACGTTAATCTGCGAAGCTGCGGTCCGCCAACGTTGCGGCCATATTCAACAACCGATTTAAAATCAAAGCCTTTTGTAGAAGCTATAGCCACAGGTTCGCCGGTTACGGCGTTATACAATGTTTGACCATTTCCATCTCCGGTAATCCAGTTTCCGGTAATGTAGTTTTCGAGTTTCTGCATGAGCAATCGTTAATGTTACAGCGAAAATAGCCAAGATTTAACGTAAATTTGAAATACAAAAATTTGAATTATGGGTGTAGCAGAAATGAAAATAAAAGCGATGGATTATTTACTTCATCTCGAAAGTGAAAAAACTTTGGAAAACATACTGTCATACCTTGAGAATTTATCTAAAGCTGAAAAAACGGCAAGGGAAGAAAAAATAAGCAGCATCTTCGAAGAAGCATCAGCACAGTATGGAAATACATTAAAAAAACTGGCTGAATGATAACCGTTGCTGACATTATACAACTTCATGAAATGTCCATAGAAAGATATGGCGGTTCTGCGGGAATAAGGGATAAGGGATTGCTGTCATCAGCAGTTGCACGGTCTTATCAAACTTTTGACGGTCAATTTTTGTATCCAACAGTAATAGAGAAAGCTGCCGCTATGATGGAAAGCCTTATTATTAACCACCCTTTTGTTGATGGAAACAAAAGAACAGGTTATTTGGCAGTGTTTGCGTTGCTCACCCTTGAAAAGTTTCAGTTAACAGCCAGTGAAACAGAAGCCTACGATTTTACGATTGCAGTTTCTACTGGCAATGCTAAGTATGACGACATTGTATCTTTTCTGCATAAGCACACAAAACCTGTTTAACTTTATTTTTGACTGCGGTCAGTAAAAGACATTTTTCTATCCCTTACATTTGTTTATCAAAAAAAATTATATGAAAAAATTATTCTTATTCGCATTACTTTTTGCAGGTATTGCTGCAAGCAAATCATCACAGGCGCAAACACAGGAAAAACCTAAGTGGAACGAAATGTCGGAATTTCATAAAATAATGAGCCAGACATTCCACCCTGTTGAAGAAGGTAAGTTTGAGCCTATCAAAACCCGTATCGGCGAAATGGTGGAAAAAGCGGAGGCCTGGAAAAAATCAACTGCTCCTGAAGGATACGATAAAAAGAAAGTTAAAGGTGAATTGAAAAGTCTCGTTAAAGGTGCCAAAGGCTTACAAAAAGCTATAAGCAACAATGCAACAAATGAGCAGATAAAAGAAAAACTTACTGCCCTTCACGACGTTTTCCATACAATTGTAGGCAAATGCACTGATGAAGACCATCATTAATAAAACAAGAAAATGAAAAGACTCATTCTTCCCTTTATAAGTTTAATTATTCTTGCTGCATGTAATAATGAAAAAAAACATGACGGTCATAATCATGACAGTAAAGAAGTTCCCAAAACACAGGCTGACAGCCTGATGAGCGATGTAATGGATGGCCACGACGTGGGCATGGCCAAATATGGCAGACTTAAGGAAGTTGAAAAACAAATAAGCGCAGCTATAGATTCTGTTACAAAATTGCCTGCAAAAGCCCAGGCCGCAGCGGCTCCTTACAAAGAGCAACTTGATGCTGCCGGAAAAGACATCAGAGGTGCTATTGTAGCTATGGATACCTGGATGCAGGAATTTAATATGGACTCGGCAGCCGACAATGTGGAACAACGTATCAAATACCTTACTGATGAAAAATTGAAAGTTGGCAAGGTAAAAGAAGCGATTTTGGGAAGCCTGCAAAAAGCAGATTCACTGTTTAAAGCGAAGCTTTAGTGCACTAATGGTTCTGCACCAAATTGCCGCAGGTGATGAAGGGCATGCTTGTACAGCAGTTGTACATTCTGTTCAAAATTCAAATCACCAAAAAAAGGATTCCGGGTAACGAGTGCCGGATTCTTTTCAAACACTTCAAAGAAATAGATTAACTCTTCCTGCAGGGCGCCAACGGCGCCCTGTATGGTTTTAAAAACACAAACAGGGGGCTCTTCAGGCATCAGCGGGTTTTTTGTATTTTCCCTGAAAGCTTTCTCACTCATCATAAATTCTCTCAGCCTTTGTAGCTGTTCAGGGGGAGTAACAATGTCTGTAATATTCAGCCTCCCATTGGCACAGGGCACCGCATCTGTTGCAAGATGTTCAATCATTTGCTGCACATTCATATTACCCCAGCGGGGTGTGGCAGCAGGGTTAAGCCGCTGTAAACAAGGTACAAGTTTTGTACGAAGAAAATTTTCCTTTTCCAGTGTCATAGGACAACTTTGAAGCATGGCAAATTAACCAAACATCGTAAAATAAAAAAGCCCGGTTTCCCGGGCCATAAATTTTTTTTTGAACCTCTATTTCTTTTTATTATCAATCGCTGCACAAAGCAATCCAAAAATACCGTCAATAGTTCCATCGCCTTTTATCCTCTCCAGCTTATTCACTTTATGATAATGCTCTGCCACAGGTGTTGTTTCTTTGCTGTAAACAGAAAACCGTTTGCGTATCACATCTTCATTAGTATCATCGCTGCGGCCTGAAGTTTGTCCTCGGTGCAATAACCTTTTTACCAGTTCATCTTCACCAACTTCCAATGCAAGCACTGTAGCTATACCTGTTTTTTTCAGTTCCAGCAATTTATCAAGTGCCACCGCCTGTGCCACTGTACGGGGAAAGCCATCAAAAAGAAATCCGCTGGCATTTTTATTTTTATCAAAGAATGAATCCACCATTCCAATTACCACTTCATCTGGTACTAACTGTCCTTTGTCAATAAAGCTTTTTGCCTCTGCTCCCAGAGGTGTTTGCCTCGAAATTTCATCCCTTAGCAAATTACCGGTTGATAGATGAACAAATCCATACTTCTCCACTAATTTTTCAGACTGGGTGCCTTTACCACTGCCCGGAGGGCCAAAGAGAATAATATTAAACATAGTTAATTATTAGCTGTGTACAAATATAATATAGAGTCGCTGTATAACCTTAAGAAGAAAAGGAAAGCTGACGGTGAAAAAGCACTGTTAAAAAAGACCTGATTATCCGTTTGCTCAACTATTCTTTGATACTTTTGTTGTACAAACAGAAATGAAGCCGTTCTACAGCATATTCTTAATACAGATAATGGTCTGCCTTCAGCAATGCAGCTATTCGCAGAATCAGGGTCATTCCCCAAAAAATTCGATTATGGACACAACCAAAAAAGATAACCCCGTTTATTCAAATACAGACAGTTCAACAGTGAATCTTACCGAAGAAGAATGGAAGAAAATTTTGCCCGCTGACATTTATTATATAGCCCGGCAAAAGGGCACTGAACGACCCTGGACAAGCAAATTCGAGTCATTTAAAGAACCCGGAACTTATTATTGTGCAGCCTGCGGCAATCCGTTATTTAAAAGTGATACCAAGTTTGAAAGCGGATGTGGCTGGCCCAGCTTTTATGAACCCATTTCCAAAACAAGCATCACATACCTGCCTGACAGTACTCACGGTATGCAACGGGTGGAAACCCAATGTGGCCGCTGTAAAGCCCACTTAGGCCATGTATTTGAAGACGGTCCGCCTCCTACCGGCCTGCGCTATTGTATCAATGGCGTAATTCTCGATTTTAAAAAAGCTGAAGAAGCCGATAAGAAGTACCGGGAGAAACCGCAGAATAACAAATAAGGCAATCTGGCTTAAACTCATATTACCTTTGGCTTATGAACGACATGTCAAATGAAGTGAGGTTTATGCGATTAGCCATTCAACTCTCAATTGAAAATGTTGAAACAGGCAATGGCGGACCTTTTGCTGCAGTAATAGTCAAAGATGGAGAAATACTTGCAACCGGTGTTAATGAGGTAACAACAAACAACGATCCCACGGCCCATGCAGAAGTGGTTGCAATCAGAAAGGCCTGTGAAAAACTGAACTCATACCAGCTTGAAGGGTGTGAAATATATTGCAGTTGCGAACCTTGCCCTATGTGTCTGGGTGCTATTTACTGGGCAAGACCTTCAAAAATATACTATGCCAATACAAAGGAAGATGCAGCAGCCATTGAGTTCGATGATCATTTTATTTATACAGAAATGGAACTTCCGGTAGAAAAAAGAAAACTTCCAACATTTCAGCTGCTGAGAGATGAAGCATTGGAAGCTTTCGAAAGGTGGAAGAAAAGTACGGTAAAAATCAAGTACTGATTTCTTCAAAGTTTATAGATCTGTAATCACTTTATACCTGGGCACCAATGATTTCATGATACTCCAACCGATAAGATAGGTCACCGAACAAATGGCAAAAATGATAAAGTAACCAGATTCAATACCCTCAAAACCCAATAATTTCATTTTTGTTTTTTCTGCATAATCAAATAACACACCCGACCCCTTATTAATAAGAAAAGAGCCGACGCCACCAGCCATACCGCCAATCCCGGTAATGGTAGCAATTGCTTTCTTTGGAAACATATCACCTACAGTCGAAAAAATATTTGCCGACCAGGACTGATGAGCCGCACAAGCTATGCCAATAATTATTACTGGTATCCAAACAGAGATGTGCCCAAGTGGTTGTGCCAATAATGCCAGCAAAGGGAAAAAAGCAAAAATCAGCATCGCTTTCATCCTTCCGGCATATGGGTTCATTCCTTTCTTTTCAACGAAATAAGTAGGAAGCCATCCCCCGACTATTGAAAGAAGGGTGATTAAATATAAAACAAAAATTTGCGGAGCACTCTGTGTGGAATTAAGACCATAAACTGAACTCAAATAAGCCGGCGTCCAAAATAGGAAAAACCACCAAACTCCGTCAGTCATAAATTTACCAATGGCAAAGGCCCATGTCTGTTTATAACTGAACGCTTTTGCGTAGGAAACAGAGCCGGTTTTTATCTCAGTATTTTCACTCTGCACATTTTCATTAACTGCATCCTGCTGTATATACTCAAGTTCTGCTGCATTGACTTTAGGGTTCTGGTGCGGCTTCTTATAAATAAAAACCCAAAAAAACATCCACAAAAAACCTGAAGCCCCGATAATGATAAAAGCCATTTCCCAGCCAAAAGCTTTTGCGATAAACGGAATAGTAACAGGCGCAAGCAATGCACCAACAGTTGCGCCAGAATTAAAAATACTGGTTGAGAAAGCCCTGTCTTTTTTGGGGAAATATTCCGCTGTTGATTTAATGGCTGCAGGAAAGTTCCCCGCCTCGCCAACTGCAAGCACAATGCGTGCAAAAATGAAAAGGTATACACTTATTGAAATAACTTTTGCAACATCATCCACAGTTCCAATTGCCTCTTTCGCTCCTTCAAAACCAACCGCCCATTTACCTGTTAATACCCCCGAGGTGGCAATTCCACAAAATGCATGAAGTACAGCGCCTACCGACCATATTCCTATCGCCCAAAGAAACCCTTTCTTTGTATCAAGCCAATCTACAATTTTCCCGGCAAATAACATAGAAACAGCATATACAATAGAGAACCAACCAGTAATGGTTCCATAATCGCTGTTGTTCCAGTGAAATTCTGGAACTATAAAGTCTTTCCATGTCAATGATAAAACCTGCCGGTCCAGATAATTAATGGTTGTTGCAAAAAACAACATTGATGTAATTACCCACCTATAGTTAGTCATTTTGGTCGTTTGTCGCATATACTTTTTTTATTTTTTTACTGACGCAATTATTTCCAGCACCTTCTTCGTCTCTGTTTCAATGGTCGCATAATCCTTTGCCTCCATCAGGGGCTTGCTGATGAGTTTGCTTCCCATCCCTACTGCACAAACACCTGCTTTGTACCAGCTTTCCACGCTTTCTTTTGTTGTATCAACGCCACCTGTTGGCATAAAGAGCAATTTAGGGAAGATATCCTTAATAGTTGAAAGGAATTTGGGGCCTAACATATCGCCGGGGAACAGCTTGATGAATTTGATTCCTGCATTTTCTGCAGCAATAATTTCGGTTGGCGTCATACAACCGGGTGCATAAAAAATATCGTTTGCCACGCAATGTGCTGCCACGTCGGGAACAAAACCGGGACTTACTAAAAAGTCGGCACCGGCTTTTAAGTAATCAGTGGCGTGTTGCATGTTTTTGATTGTACCAACGCCGAGTAATAAACCGGGCATGGATGCATTACGCAGTTCCACCATTTTCTTAAAGTTGCTTAAAGCAGCATCGCCACGGTTGGTGTATTCCACTGCTTTAATACCTGCCTTGTAAATTGCTTTTAATACATCAAGGCTTATTTCTTCGCTTGGATTAAAATACAAAGGAAGAATTCCCTGTTGTACAATTGCATCAGTTATTTGTTGTGTCTTGCTCATTTTATTCGAGGCACAAAGGCATCAAGGCAAAAGGCATTAAGTACTTTGTGCCTCTGTGCCTTTGCGGCTTTTTTAGATTTTCACTTTAATCACCAGTTTCTTAATTTCTGCATCACCAATCATGGGAGCATGTACATCTTCGGGGAAGAAGATGGCAAACTGTCCGTTGGTAAGTTGAAAATAAGTATCTGGCAAATCATAATAAAATAATACATCTTTTTCATCACTATACTCGCCTTTGGGAGAAGTACATTTCTGACGTGGTTTCCAGCCAATTGTTTCATGCCCGTTAATGCAAAACTGTATGTCAATATTTTGGTTATGACATTCAAATTTTTCAAGACTTGTCAGTTTTGTTTTGCCGGGAGCTTTGCTGATGATGGCTTTTAAACCTTCGGCAAAATCTTCTTTGCCATCGGCAGCATTTGCCAGGTCAGTCTGCTGAATGTATTGGAATGCTTTTGCAAACAACGGGTGAACGCTGAAATATTTCGAAGCGTTTTCTAAAGAATCTATAATCATATTTTATAGTTTATCGTTTGAAGTTTATCGTATATGGTTTTTCAACTTCAAACCATAAATGATAAACCTGAAACAGTATTAACGTTGTACACGACCACTGCCGTCGCCTTTCATTAAATCTTTTACTTCGCCTAATGTTGCGTGGTTGAGATCACCAGGGATGGTATGTTTCAATGCACTTGCTGCCACACCAAACTCTGCTGAATCGCCCATACTCATGCCTGTAACCAATCCGTAGATCAAACCGCTTGCAAATGAATCACCACTACCAACACGGTCAACAATACGTACATTGTACTTTTTTGTGTGATAGAAATCTGTACCATTATACACCAATGCACTCCAGCCATTATCACTTGCACTGTAGCTTTCCCTGAGCGATGAAGCAACATATTTGAATCCAAACTTCGCCACCATCTGCTTCATGATATCCTGAAAACCATCGAGGTGAAGTTCACCTTTAGTTACATCTGTTTCGCCGGGTTTAAAACCAAGTGTTGTTTCCGCATCTTCTTCGTTACCGATACATACATCCACCCACTGGCAGAGATGTGTCATTACTTTCTGTGCTTTTTCTTTGCTCCACAATTTTTTGCGGTAGTTAAGATCAATACTTGTTGTAATGCCTTTTGCTTTAGCAGCTTTTAACGCAGCTTCAGTTAATGCAGCAGCTTTATCGCTCAATGCAGGAGTGATACCTGTTGTATGAAACCAGTCAGCGCCTTCAAAAATTTTATCCCAGTCAAATTCGCTTGCATCCACATCAGCAATAGAAGCGCCTGCACGATCGTACACTACCTGTGATGCACGCATGGAAGCACCTGTTTCGAGGAAGTAAATACCTAAACGTTCGCCACCACGTACAACAAACTGTGTATCCACACCATAACGACGCAAATGATTAATTGCAGACTGACCAATGGGATTATTCGGAACTTTTGTTACGAATGTTCCGTTTAAACCATAGTTGCATAATGCAGCCGAAACGTTTGCTTCGCCACCACCGTACGTCACATCAAATGTATCGGCCTGAACAAAACGTTTGAAATCGGGAGTTGACAAACGCAGCATAATCTCTCCCAGTGTTACTACTTTCTTAGACATAATATTTGGTTTTAATTGCAACGCTGAAACGCTGATGGAGCGGATTTGCGTTGATTTTTATTTATTACATTTTGAAAAACTTTTCTTTTGAATTGAGGTTTCTTCCCAAAATTTTACAACAACCCGACTTCTTTATCAGTTGCTTTTAAAAATTCAACAACTGATATTGCATAATCTGCGTTATCAGCGTTTCTATTTTAATGTAACCACAGGTGCAGGATCCATATCAGAATACACTAAGTTTTCACCTGCCATTCCCCAAATGAAACCATAGTTGGTAGTACCGCAACCGTAGTGTGTGCTCCAGGGTGGAGAAATCACCGCTTCGTTGTTAGCCATTACCAGGTGTCGTGTTTCAACAGGGTTGCCCATGAAATGAAACATGCGATGCTCTGCCGGTAAATCAAAATAGAAATACACTTCCATGCGGCGTGTATGTGTGTGCGGAGGAATTGAATTCCACACACTGCCGGGAGCAAGTGTTGTTAAGCCCATCACCAACTGGCAGCTTTTGATACCATCGAGGTGAATGTATTTGTACACTGTTCTTTTGTTTGCTGTTTCAGGTGCTCCAAGCTCAACAGGTGATGCCTGTTCTTTGGTGAACACTGTTGCAGGATATACTGCATGTGCAGGAGAAGAAAGAATGTAAAAGATTGCAGGTGATTTTTTTGATGCAGATGCAAAGCTTACTTTCTTTGTTCCCTTACCGAGATAGAGACAGGATAATTTTTCGAGATCAAATTTCTTTCCATCAGCAGTAACGGTTCCTTTACCGCCTACGTTGATGATGCCCATTTCCCTTCTTTCCAAAAAATAATCAGCTCTTAATTCGGGATGATTGGGTAAAGTGAGTGTTTTGTTTACAGGAACTGCACCACCAATAATTACACGATCATAATGTGTGTACACCAGCTTGAGCTGATCGTTCACCATCAGGTTCTTCACCAAAAAATTATCAATGAGCTTTTGTGTATCGAATTGTTTTGTTTCTTCCGGACCAACTGCAAAACGGATTTCCATATCACCATCCTTGAAGGTGTTGGTTTTGTAATCCTTTAATTGCAAAGCCGGAGCTTTTGCTTTTTTCGTTGCCATAATAACTATTATTTAACCGCCGTCAGGGTTTGCAACCGCTGACGGGGTAATGAAAATTAACGTGCCATCCATCCACCATCAACAAACAGAACTGTACCGTTTACATAATCAGATGCTGCTGATGCAAGGAATACAACCGGTCCTTTAAAGTCGGCAGGTACACCCCAGCGACCAACAGGAATACGGTCTAATATTGATTTGCTTCTTTCAGGATCTTCACGCAACGCCTGAGTATTGTTGGTTGCAATGTAACCGGGAGCAATTCCATTTACACAAACACCTTTACCTCCCCACTCGTTACCAAACGCCCTGACTAATCCTGCAACAGCGGATTTACTTGCTGTATAACCGGGAACATTGATACCACCCTGAAAACTGAGTAACGAACAGGTGAAGATGATTTTACCACCGCCCTGTTCAATCATCGTTTTTCCAAATTCTCTTCCTAAAATAAACTGTGCATCAAGGTTGATGGAAATCACTTTATCCCAGTATTCATCGGGATGTTCTGCAGCCGGTTTGCGCATGATGATACCTGCGTTGTTCACAAGGATATCAATCCTGCTGTTTTCAGCCTTTACTTTATTGATGAATGCATACAATGCATCTCTATCTGAAATATCAACTTTGTGATAAGTGAATTTTCTGCCGGTTGCTTCTACAGCTTCTTTTGTTGCAGAATAATCGTCAACAATTGATGCGCCAACGATGTCGGCACCTGCTTCGGCCAGTGCCAGTGCCATACCTTGTCCAAGACCGGTATCGCATCCTGTTACAACTGCAGTTTTACCTGCGAGGCTAAATGATTGTAAAGTGTCCATTTTTAAAAACATTTTTCTTGTGAATAATTCATTCTTCCCCCGAAAGGTAAGTAAGGCGCCATTTAAATACAAATAACGAACCGCTCTTTTATTCTCCCTTCACCGGCAACGTTATCAGTACAATCATGGTAACGTTACCGGAACTTTTTAACCCCTCAACCCTTACTATTTGAAGCTGCAATTTCATGTTGTCCGCTAAGCTATCACTGAACCTATGGCAGCTTTTTCATCAAGATATTGCCAGTTAAAATAGTTTTTGGCATTATTGAAACAGATATCCTGTATAACTTTTCCTATCCAGTTAATATCAGCAGGCAATTCTCCATTTTCCACTTCTTCCCCAAACAAATTGCACAATAACCTTCTGAAATATTCATGGCGTGGGAATGACAGGAAGCTGCGGCTATCGGTAAGCATCCCTACAAACTTACTAAGTAATCCCAAGTTGCCGAGTGCATTCAGCTGTTTGGTCATTCCATCTTTCTGATCGAGGAACCACCAGCCGCTTCCCCATTGTACTTTCCCTTCAACAGAGCCATCATTGAAGTTACCGATCATGGTTGCGAACAACTCATTATCGGCAGGGTTGAGGTTGTAGATGATTGTTTTTGCCAGTTTGTTGTCAGTATCTAACCTGTTGAGAAACTTCGCCAATGCCCGTGCCTGTGAAAAATCACCGATGCTGTCCCAACCGGTATCGGGTCCCAGTTGTTTCATCATCCTTGAATTGTTATTGCGGATTGCACCCAGGTGATATTGCTGCACCCAGCCTTTTTCCCAATCCCATTCTGCAAATGTTACCAGCATGGCACTCTTGAATTTTTTATTTTCTTCAAGCGTTAATGTACCACCAGAACGGATCTTGGCAAAGATGCCGGCGATTTCAGTTTGAGTATAATCTTCTGCATAGATTTCTTCAAGACCATGATCAGAAACGCCGCAGTTATTTTCAGCAAAGAAATCATGACGCTTCTTCAATGCTGCGAGATAATCGTTGTAGGTGCTGATGGACACATCGGCTGCTTTTTCCAAAGCAGTTAAATAGTTATTGAATGATACCGCATCGTCCACATTCATTGCTTTATCCGGACGGAAAGCAGGATTCATTTTGGTGAATGTTTCTTCGCCACGCAACTGCTGATGGAAGTTGAGCGGATCAACCGGATCGTCTGTTGTGCAGATGAGTTTTACATTCATCTTTTTCAGCAAACCACGTACAGAAAAATCTTTTGTCTGAAGTTTGGCTGATGCATTCTCATAAATACGTTTTGCACTATCAGCATTCAGTACCTCATGAATATCGAAATAACGCTGCAGCTCCAGGTGAGTCCAGTGATACAGCGGGTTTCTTAACGTATAAGGAACAGTTGCGGCCCATTTTTCAAATTTTTCATAATCGCTGGTATTGCCGGTAATGAATTTTTCGTTCACACCGTTGGTACGCATGGCCCTCCATTTGTAGTGATCGCCGTACAACCATACCTGTGTTAAGTTTTCGAAATTCATATCACTGGCTACCTGTTCGGGAATGAGATGATTGTGGTAATCAATGATGGGCATTTGCTTTGCATACTCATGATAGAGCTGCTGCGCTGTTTTGCTCCGGAGCAAAAAGTTTTCGTCTAAGAACTGTTTCATGTTATTTATTTTAATGACCCGCAGGTATCTGTTATTAAAACTAGATTCCGCTAAAGGCAGAAAAGCCACCGTCCACTGTGAGAGTAATCCCGTTTACAAATGACGCCGCATCACTCATAAGGTAAACCAATGCGCCTCCCAAATCTTTGGGTTCCCCAAATTTTTTAAATGGAGTATGGGCAATAATGAGATTCCCCCGCTCAGTCAGGCTACCTTTCCCGTCTGTAAGCAATAGCCGGTTTTGTTCTGTGAGGAAAAAGCCGGGAACGATAGCATTCATACGGATTTTATCACCATGCCTGTTTGCCAGTTCCGCTGAAAACCACTTGTTAAACATTTCTACAGCTGCTTTACCCATGCTGTATCCCATCACTTTAGTAAGGGCTCTGCTAACACTTACTGACGAAATATTTACGATACTTCCGCCGCCGCTTTCAGCTATAGCCTTTCCAAAAACCAACGTAGGCATAATGGTTCCCCACAGGTTTACATCCATGGCTTTTTTCATTCCCTCAACACTCATTGAAAAAATATCATCTCCCGGCTGAAGAATCCCTTCAGGCACATTACCACCGGCTCCGTTTACTAATCCGTCAATTTTTCCATACTTATCGACTACTTTGTTTCTGCACTCAACCAATTGCTGTTCATTCTGCACATCGGCAATCAAAGCAATGGCTTCGCCGCCAGCACCGGTAATTTCGTTTACCCTTTCATTTGCTTTTGTCTCGTTTCTTCCAAGCACACCCACAATAGCACCGGCACCTGCTAATGCCTTAATAAAAGCATGGCCGAGCACCCCGGTTGCTCCGGTTACAACTATCACTTTCCCTTTCAGTGAAAACATATTTTCCATTTTGACATCTTTTAATTTATAATGATACTCCTCTCTTCCAGGGGATGAAATCGTCCTGATTGAGCAGCACTGCCTTTGGAATTACTTCACCACTAGCAGCCTTTATGCAATACTCCAAAATATCTTCACCCATTTGAGGAATTGTCTTTTCGCCATCAATCACTGGTCCGCAATCAATATCAATTATATCATTCATCCTCTTTGTAAGGTTACTGTTGGTTGATACCTTGATTGTAGGACAGACCGGATTACCAGTTGGTGTTCCTAATCCGGTTGTAAACAATATCAGAGTGGCGCCACTTGCTGCTTTACCGGTTGTTGCCTCCACATCATTACCCGGAGTACATACCAGAGTCAAACCGGGCTTCTTCACTACTTCGGTATAATCCAGCACATCTTCCACAGGCGAAGTACCGCCTTTTAATGCCGCTCCGTTACTTTTTATGGCATCGGTAATTAAACCATCCTTAATATTTCCAGGAGATGGGTTCATGTGGAAACCGCTGCCAGCTTTTTCTGCAGAATCGCTATAGGCAGACATAAGTTTAATAAACTTCTTCGCTGCGTCCTCATCTTTTGTTCTGTCGATAAGGTTTTGTTCAGCACCACACAACTCGGGGAATTCCGCCAGTAAAATTTTACCACCCAATGCAACAACAAGGTCTGATGCGTACCCAACTGCAGGATTTGCAGATATGCCGCTAAAGCCATCGCTGCCACCACATTTTACACCGATGCAAAGTTTATCAAGCGGGGCAGGCTTTCTTTCCTGCTTATTAATTTCAACCATTCCCTCGAAAGACTTGCGGATGGCTTCAGAAATCAATTGTTCCTCGCTTTGCGATTGCTGCTGTTCATAGATGTACAACGGCTTGTCGAAATTGGGGTTCAGTTCTTTCAGATCGTTTAGGAAATCTTGTGTTTGCAAATTCTGACAACCCAGGCTCATCACAGTAACACCACCAACATTCGGATGATCTGCGTAAGCAGCAAGCAGTTTGCTTAACACAGCTGCGTCCTGGCGAATACCACCACAACCGCCCTGATGATTCAGGAATTTTATTCCATCAACATTTTTAAAAGGCCGGTTGGTATTCTTTTCCAGCGGAGATGCGGGTGCAAGACTAATCGAAGAAACATCTTCACCCTTGTTATATGCCTCCAGCAGGCTCTTTGTATATTGCTTGTACTTATCTGTAACAGCATAGCCCAGTTCATTGTGCATCGCTTCACGAATCACATCCATATTCCTGTTCTCGCAAAAAACAGTGGGAATAAACAGCCAGTAATTAGCGGTACCTACTCTACCATCAGGGCGATGGTAGCCATTAAAAGTTCTGCCTTGAAATTTTGAGACATCAGGAGCCTGCCATTCCTGGTTCACTTTCCGGTAAGTATAAGGTTCTGCTGCATGTTTTGTATTCTCTGTTGACATTCGGGAACCTTTTGAAATATCCATCTGGGCCTTGCCTACCAGCACACCATACATCACAATTTCTTCACCCTTCTTCATATCATGCATAAAAAATTTATGCTTGGCAGGGATGTCTTCCTGCATTACATATTCTGCTCCATCGTAATTGATGGTTTGTCCTTTTGTCAAATCCTTCAGGGCAACTATTACATTATCCTTTGGATGTACTTTTAAAACTATCTGAGACATATCTGTTAGTTTATCTGTTTATTAATGCTGTTAATGCTGCTTTCATTCCGTCGCTCAAAATAGCTTCTGCACTGGCGGCCACTTTACTTATAAAGAATGGAGAAGCAGCAAAATCCTCTTTCCATATCTTTTTGTTTGTAACTACCGCTTCTATCCATCCTTTCACATTGTTTGCATCAAATGAAGATTTTATAAAGTCTGCAAACTCTGGTGTATCATTAGGAGTAAAAGGAACGGACGCCTTACCACTGTAAAGCACAAGCAATGCCGCAAATGAGAAAGAAGCCAGTTGTGCATTCTTGTTCAGTTTTGTGTAGTTGTCTTTTACAGTAGGGAAATTTCTTGTCTCCCACTTGGAAAGTGAGTTAAGCGAAATATCCTTTAAATAATGCTTGAGATATGGATTATAAAACCGCTCCAGAATTTTCCCTGCAAACTTTTTCAACTCTTCCGGGTCTTCGTTTATTACAGGCAGCACTTCTTCTGCCACCATTTTATTGATGAATTTCTCCACTTCAGGAGTATTGAAAGCATCCATCACTGTTTCGCAACCTAATTGTAATGCAACAGGCACCATAGCTGTATGTGAACCATTAAGGATACGAACTTTCTTTGCTCTGAACTCACGGATGTCATCCATGAACAATACATTGAGGCCCGCCTGATCGAGCGGCAGTTTTTGTTTAATGCTGCTATCGCCGCCAATTGCCCACACATGGAAGTATTCGCCTTTCACCACCAGGTTATCATCAAAACCGATTTCTTCTTTTATTTCATTTATAGTTTCCTTAGGAAAACCGGGAACAATACGGTCAACCAGAGTGTCATAAAAATGGCAACTTGTGCTTACCCAGTTTTCAAAATCAGCTCCAAGGTTGTTTGCTGCTGCATGTTTTAATACATACTGTCGTAAAGTAGAGCCGTTATCTTCAATCAGTTCACAACAGATAACCGAAAGACCTTTTGAAGCTTCACCATTAAATTTCTTAAATCGCTTATAAAGTAAAGCGGTCATCTTGGCCGGGAAAGAAGCTGGTGGCTCGGCATTTATATCATCTCCTTCTTCATAACGGATGCCGGCTTCTGTCGTATTGGAAACAATCATTTCCAGTTCATCGCTCAGAAAAAGCGATTCATAAGTTTTATAATCTGAATATGGATTGTTTACACCAGTAATACATTTGACAAGCGATACTTCTTTTACAGGTTGTTTGTCTTTTATTCCTTCAAGATACACATGGTACAGGTTGTCCTGCTTGCTGAACAAATCCCTCACAAATTCTCCGCCGGCAATAGGCTGAACGATTGCCACACCATGATTCATTTTACCGGCTTCATTAGCTTTGTTAATCATCCAGTCAACAAAGGCCCGGAGAAAATTTCCTTCTCCAAATTGTAACACCTTAACCGGCAATACCGGCTTTTCCACTGTTGTTGCATTTAGTGCTTTCATCTTCCTTAATATTTAGAATACTCGTTAACTTCGTTATGGTTTCCAGCGGTTGCCAAAAACCCAGCTTACAGTTATATCATTTGCCTGTAATGCTTCCGGCAAATTATTGCTGTACCATTTATAATCTATTCCTCCATCACGGCGGCAGTTATAATAATAAATTCTTTCTCCCCATTTAATGGTGTTGCCTGTTGGCACAAGATAAATGGGGGCATCTTTCATGTTTTTCGCAAACACACAGTTCACTAAGTAAAACTGTGCATCACGATGATAGCGGCCCAGCGAAAAACCATCAAAGCCTTTGAAACTGCAATTCACCAATACAGTTTTAGAATCAGGGTTAGCAGAACCATCGTGCCAGATAGCGGCTGTGCCTGTATGAGTTATAAACTCACAGTTTTCAGCCCATGCCCAGCCACGGGGACAATAAAAATCAACACCGCCCTCCATCACACAATCTTTAAAAAACCACATACCATTCTCTGTCTCCCAAGGACTGACAGTATCACCACCAAATGCTTTAAAATGACAATTAACGGCTTTTAACCGGGTACAGTACATTGTTCTCAAAGCCATCTGGTGACTGCGAATAGTGATGGTTTTCCTTTTTGAACTATCGCTGGCGCAATTAACTGTATATTCATCTTTATTATCAAAGCCAAAACTGTTTACAACTGTCAGGTTTTTTAGTGTAATGTCATTGGCCTGCACATTCATAGTGGCAACGCCCCAGTCATCAGGATGGTCGCAGCGCCATTCATCTCTTGCAATAGAATAAGTGATGATGGTTTTCTCCCGGCTTTCGCCTTCAAAAACAATATTTGGTTTCTTTACAAAGAGCTTTTCCTTATATATGCCATCCTTAATAAAAATGGTACTCGTTTCTGCTGCTGAATCTGGCAGACTGTTTATCGCCTCCTGGATAGTTTTATAACAACCATTGCCATCCGCTGAAACAATAATTTTCATTTGTGCCGGCAACTTCGTCATCAGCAAACCAGAAAATAATATTGAAAGCAACAGTTTCATTTACTTACTTCCATTTTTTGCCGGAGTTGCTAACAACCATTTTACCAAATCTTCAGCTGCCTTATAATTTTCATATTCTGCGGGCAGCTTGCGGCCATCCACATACTCGTTATACAACCAGGGGTCGCCAACAGCCAGCACCTTACCATTTCCAAATTTTCTAACCGCAATAACTATATCTTCATCTTTATAGACATAAGGCTGAGCCGGCATCTTTAGCTCTAATGTGCTTATCTCCTTCAAAAACATTTTTGCAGGAGAAGGGAATATGGTATTTTCTTTTCCGGGATTAACAGCACCCTGCTCGTAAGTATCGTTCTTCACCATATTAATGCTCTTGTCAGTAAACCTTATACCAAATTCACCAGCCAGCATGTTGAAGTTTTTCAGTTCACAGTTATTACTGTCGTTTGCCATCAGCAACAATGTGCCTCCTGCTTTTACCCAATTTTTTATAGCGGTAATATCTTTTGTATTCACGTAATTAGGAGAAGGATTATCCTTCTTATGGTCAGGATCAACAATGATGTAAACAGATGCGCCTTTAAGGTTAGCTGCAGTGGGTGCCACATCTAACGAAGCCAGCTTCGCCCCGTTCTTTTCAAAGATGTGGCCAAATGTATAAAATCCGGGATGGCTTCTTTCGTTCCAGACGTAATGCCAGTACACATCAGCACCTGTGGCATCTTTTCTTTTTTCGCTATTAAAAAATCTGTCGAGCAAAACTGTCTTTCCTTTTCCGTTTGACAGCGTTGGCAACAATTCCATTTCATTGCTGGCCAGCAGGAATGCACCCACACCTTTGGGGTCGTTTACAATCACCTGTTCACTCATATAGTATTCAAAACTGCCATCACGGTAAGGTTTGCCACCAAGTCCAGACACTTTTACTGTTCCGTACAGGTTCGTCTGCCCGTTCTCAACTTTTATAAATTGCTTTACGATGCCATCATATGCTTTTTTTGCAATAGCAATTTTTGCTGCCGGTAAATATCCTTTTCTTACTCCTTTGGCAATTGCATATACAAACTGGCAGCTTGCTGATGCCTCAAAATAATTTTTCTCTTTGCCGGGGCCGTTATAGTTCATCACATCATACCAAAGGCCGGTTGTTTTGTCCTGTTGTTTTTCTAAAGCCACCACCAGTCGGTTCAGGATATCAATCAAGGCTTTTCTTTTTGGATGATTGGCAGGAAAATAATCCAACGCATCCACAATAGCATCACTATACCAGCCCATTGCCCTTCCCCAGAAGTGCGGCGACTTTCCTGTTTTCTTATCAGCCCACTGCTGCTGCTTGCTTTCATCCCAGGCATGGTGCAGTAAACCGGTTTTAACATCCCGGGCATGTTTCTCCATCCAGATGAACTGGTTGGCAATGTCATTAAAAGCCGTGTCTTCATGAAAGAGCATGGCATACTCGGCATAAAATGGAGCACCCATGTACAAACCATCAAGCCACATTTGATAGGGATACACTTTCTTATGCCAGAAACCTCCTTCATTTGTACGGGGATGTGTTTTCAACTGACTGCGCAGCAAGTCGGCTGCCTTTTTATATTTTTCTTTTCCCGTGATGCGGTACAACAACAATACCAGTTTGCCATTGTTTACATGGTCAATATTATATTCATCCAGTTCGTAACCCTTAACCGTTCCATCGTTTTGTACGAACCAATCCATCTTTGCCTGTATGGCATTAAAGTATTTCACATCGCCGGTGTTCATCCAGATGCCTTCAAAGCCTTTCAGCACCACACCCATATCATAGCTCCATTTGGTCTGGCTGCCAACAGGAATCGAGTCTTTCCATATATTCATGACAGTAGCAGCCATTTGCCGGCTCAGTGGCTGGGCTGTAGCCGAAAGAGATGTTATTACCAGCAGGCTAATTAGAATTTTTTTCATCAGGCGTTATGTTAAATGCTTTTACTTTTTTAATTGCTCAGCACTTTAGCTTCTGCACCAAGTTCAAAAGAGACCTTCTCTTTTGCTTTAGAAGCATCAGTATTCTTTACTTTAATATCTTTCGTTCTCTCGCCGCTTATACGAAAAATCAACTCTGCACCTTCCTTGTAAGTAATATTATCAAACACCAGGTTGTCACTCTGTATCACATCCACCACCGGGTTAGTTTCTTTGCTTATCACTTTTATGTTTCTGAAAGTAATATTGCTGGCTTCCTGCACATCAATCCCCTTATCGGCCTGCAGCACCATATTTTCCAGCACAATATTTTTAACATGCATTTCCGGCACACCGCGGAGGAAAATGCCTTTTTCGGCACCGTTGCAATACACATTGCTGATGTGGAAATTTCTGAAAGAAGGCGTCGTTTCGTCAACCGCTTTAAATTCCACCTTTGGTAATTCTCTCTTTTCGCCAACCAAAGCCACTGGGTCCTTCGCCATATAATACATATCAAACAGGATAGCTTCGGCGGGAATATCCTTCATGTAAATGTCCTTAATGAAAATGTTCTCCACCACGCCGCCACGGCCCCTTGTAGTTTTAAACCGCAGGCCAATATCAGAGCCAATGAATGTGCAATTGCTTACATAAATATTGCGGGCACCGCCACTCATTTCACTGCCAATAACAAAGCCGCCATGCGAGGCATACACGGTGCAGCCCCTGATGATGACATTTTCAGTGGGCATTCCTCTTTTTCTGCCTTCAACATCACGGCCGCTTTTCATACACAGCGCATCATCACCCACATCAAACACAGAATTTTCTATCAGCACATTTTTGCAGCTTTCCACGTCTATTCCATCACCGTTTTGTGCATACCAGGGATTCTTTACAAAGATGTTTTTCACTGTCAGGTTCTCACACATGAGCGGATGCAGGCACCATGCAGGCGAGTTTTGAAATATTACACCTTCGAGTAAAACGTTCTTACATTTTGTAAACAGCACCATGTTGGGGCGAAGGAAATCTTTTATGCTTTCGTAATAGGCAGCATCCCGGTCGGGAGTAATCATGCCCGGATTGGATGGCATTTTTGAGCCTTTCATAAAGCTTTCGGAAGGATACCATGTCTTCTTGTCTTCGCTTAGCACTCCGCCTGATGCCACTAGTTTCTTCCACTGGCTTGCAGTGAGCTTATCACTTTTTACGGCTCTCCAGGGGTCTCCATTACCATCAATAATTCCTTTTCCTGTTATGGCGATATTCACCGCATCGGTTGCAGATACCGGCGACTGATTGCGCATTTGGGGTAATCCCTCCCAATTGGCGGCCACTAATGGATACTGTGATTTATCAGCTGTAAATAATAATGTGGCACCTTGCGCCAGGTGTAAGTTTACATTGCTTTTGATAACAACAGGCCCGGTAAGCCACAAACCAGCCGGAACGAACACTACTCCACCACCCTTTTTACTTACTGCTGTAATAGCATCGTTGATACTTTTAGTATTGAGAGTATAACCATCGGGTATCGCACCGAACTTTACGATACTTGTAGTGTCCTTCTTAAATTTTGGACTTATGACTACCGGAAGTTTATTCCATTGTGATAATACAGGAAGTGTAATTGAGCAGATTGCAGCGAGAATAAATATCTTCTTCATGACAAGCCTTTTTTTGAGTTTACCAGCACACAATTTTAGCCACAACCATTGTCTTAATCAATGATTTTCAAATCTTTATTTACGCAATCGTTACCGGGAACGGGACCGTTTTTAAAGGATGGACTTTATTGCTTTTTTTTAGGAAAATTTTACTGCCTGGCGGGCCAGCAATTTCCATTTTCCGGCCTGCTTCTGCCAAACCAGGATGACACGAAGATGTACATCAGCAACGTCTTTACCCTTGTCATGTGTTTTGGCTGTAAGTATATGCCTGACAATAGCGGTTTTTCCAGATATGCTTACCGATTGTTCTGTAATGTCAATAGAAAGGAAATCGGAGTTGCCGCTGGCAATCTTTTCAACAAATTCCTTCTTGTCATCAATATGACCACCGCTATGTCCATAACTCAGTTTTTCTGCCGCAAGGGTTTCCAACACCACCCTATCACCATCAACCATTGCTTTTCTTAACTGCTCAGAGGCTACAGCCACCTGCTTCTCGCTTTTTGTCTGGGCAAATACGCTAAAACTAAAAAGTGTAATCAGAATATATAAACTGGTCTTTTTCATCATAATCATTTTAAAATCTCTTAGCCATTGGTTTCAGGTCGGTTAATTCGGCAATCTTAACCGGCCTTTTTAGCTGGATACTCTTACGGGCAGCAACGCCAATGAGAATGCTCATGGCGCCTTCTCTTGTTCCCGCCATTACATGGTGCGGATTGTCATTGGGATCAACAAAAATCCGTCGTTGCATACGTATGTCTCCACCGCCATGCCCGCCCTTTATCTTGGGTGTGGTGTATATTTCATAATCCTTCGAAAAATTATCCATTGCCAGAATCTCCCTCACTTCACCTGCGATTGCATCATCAGCATTACTCATTTCAATGGCATGACGTTTTGCCTGATCATCCTGCGTTTTTTGCAAATAAGGAATGTCTTCCCAGGTTTCAATTCTTCCTTTCATGCCGTTAAATGCAATCTGCCAGCCTTCGTAAGGCGAGTATGTGGTGAGAGAATAATTGGCCGTTACACCATTTGCATAAATAATCTGGGCACTCATCTTATCGTAAATATCAATCTCGTTGCTCCACACACAACCATCCCGGATGTACCCATCATGCTGTTCGTTCTTTACATACAAATCGACAAGGCGCTGGTCCTTTGTAATATCCCAGAAGAATTTACATTTATCCTTATGCTCGCAACCACGGCATTTGGTACCACGGAAAGCATTGTTTTTCCCATAATGTTCCAATGAACCATAGGCGGTTACTTCCACCGGCTCACTGTTAAGCCACCAGTTTAATAAATCGAAGTGGTGAGTGGCTTTGTGTACCCACAATGAACCGCTTTTGTTCATCCGGCCATGCCACCGTCTGAAATAGTCGGCTCCATGATACACATTCAAGTACCAGTTGAAATCAACGGAAGTTATTTTTCCGACCCTTTCTGCAGCCAGCAACTCTTTCAATTGCATGGCATGCACACTGTGACGGTAGTTGAAGGCAACGATTACTTTCTTACCCGTTTTCTTTTCAGCATCTAATATTCTTTTGCACTTTACTTCATCTGTGGTCATTGGCTTCTCAGTTATCACATTGAAGCCCTTGTTCAAAGCTTTTACGATAAACTCATCATGGGTGGCATCAACAGTGGTAACAATAATATAATCTGCCTTTACTGTTGCCAGCATTTCATCATAGCTGTTGAATATTGGCAGATTTCCCCCATATAGTTTCTGTGCATACGCAGCACGGCCGGGATTGATATCATGTATGCCGACAAACTCAGTTATTTCACCAAAACTTTTGATGATACTTGTTCCCCAGAAACCTGTTCCCCGATGACCAACACCAACCTGTGCCAGCCTGATTTTTCCTGCTGCCGGACGGCCAAAAATCTCAAATGGGTGCAGCATTAAAGAAGCTCCTGCTGCTGCTGTGTACTTAATAAAAGTTTTTCTTTCCATATAGCTTGGTTAAATAATTTACTTTTCAATTCTGAACCAATCCACATTTACAGAACCGGCATCGTTAGTTTTATTATTCCGGGTAAAGAACATCCCCAGTTTTGCTCCCACCCAGCGACCAG
>CALLZY010000175.1 GCA_937858715.1 uncultured Chitinophagaceae bacterium
CTGTAACAGCATTCTGCCTAACTGACCACCACCGAGGATTCCGATTTTCAGCATTAAAAAAGTCTTTTGTAAAAAAACAAAAATAAGAAGAACCTCATTGTGAACTTTAAAAACACTGTCTTCTATTTTTGCAAACTGTAACATTTTTTTGAGTTAAAAGGCGTTATTATCAGCTATATTTGAAATGAATATGAAGAACTTTCTCATTAGTTGTTGTTTGTTTTCGGTAGCCGGAGCAGCTTTTTCGCAGCCGGTTGGCACTTCAGCCTCCGGGTCAAATTCATTTATTAATTACCAGAAAACATTTCCCCGGCCATCGGAGTCGTTTGCCAGGAAAGAAGACACCTTACAAAAACAGTTTAAAGAAAAGAAACTTACCTGGCCGGCAAAATATATCTATATCCGCTCCTTTAAATACGACAGCCAGTTAGAAGTTTGGGTAAAGCAGGAAATCAAAGAACCCTTTAAACTCTTTAAAACATACAAAGTTTGTGCCCTTGCAGGAAGCCTTGGCCCAAAAAGGATGGAAGGCGATTACCAGGTTCCCGAAGGGTTTTACTATATCAATGAGTTTAATCCCAAAAGCAGTTATTATTTGTCGCTGGGCATTAATTACCCCAACGAGTCTGATAAAGTGTTGAGCGATTCTCTGCGTCCCGGCAGTGCCATTTACATACATGGCAGTTGCGTCACTGTAGGTTGTATTCCCATTACGGATGAGCAGATAGATGAATTGTATATTCTGGCGGCACATGCAAAAAACTCCGGGCAGGATTTTATTCCCGTGCATATTTTCCCTATAAAATTTGATGTGGAAAGAAGTGCGAATTATTTGTCTTCGCTAACCAAAGACGATGCAGCCTTAAAAAAGTTCGCCGGTAGCATGGAAGACGCTTATAATTACTTTGAAAAGCACCGGCAACTGCCCATGGTGATGATAGGGGACAAGGGGCAGTACATTATTAATGATGCTCCGTTAAGAAAACCTGAAGTTATAATCGAAGAAAAGCCGGTGAAGAAAGCCCCCGTGGTACACCGTACAAGAAAAATTGATGAAGTAACTGATGCAGTACATCAATGGCCACAATACCCGGGTGGCGGAGAGGCCTTTATGAAGTTTCTTGACAAGACCGGTTCAGATATGTTTTCCTTTTTACCAAAAGGGGTTAAAAAGGCATTTGTACAGGTCGAGTTTGTTGTGGATAAAGACGGAATACCCGTAAATTTCAAAGTACTCAAAGGCATCAACGAACAGGGTTTTATTGATGAGCTCATCACCCGCCTCGAAAGCATGGCTACCTGGTCACCTGCCATTTTACATGATAAACCTGTAGCCAAGAAAATGGTACAGACCATAGTGGTGGAAAACAACAAATGATTATTTAAGAAGTACCTGTATCGTTTCTGGTGTCTGCTGCCTTAATAATATGTCTTTCCCGTACGATAGTTTCTCAAATACTTCTTTATTATAGTGTCTGATGGTGAGCAGCGAAAGCCCTTTCATTATTTGCACATCAAGAAATGAAGCTGCTTCCTGTGCAATTTTTTCATTCTTTTCCGGCCATTCGTCCAGCACACATACAAAACTGATAGCCCCGTTCTGCGTCAGGTTCGGCCGTATATGCAGTTTCTCAAACTGGGAGTAAAGGTGCCCGATATGGTGTTCCCCGATAAATGAGAAGTCCTTCGAACTCATTTCTATCATCACCTGCTTTTCCTTTAGCACAATTACAGGCGGCAGGTTGTGAACAGGTTTGTTGTGAATAACCGTTCCGGGCAGATCAGGATTGATAAAACTCTTTACATACAAAGGAATGCTCTTGTTTTGCAGCGGTTTAATTGTTTTGGGGTGTATGATCTGTGCGCCGTAATAAGCCATCTCAATCACTTCGTTATAGTTCAGCTCAGGAATGGGAACGGCATCGGCAAACTGCTTGGGGTCAGCATTCATCACACTTTCCACATCTTTCCAGATGGTCAGGCTTTCGGCATTAAGGATATTTGCAAAAACAGCCGCTGTATAATCACTTCCCTCACGGCCTAAAGTAGTGCTCTCATTCTCATCGGTTGCGCCAATAAAGCCCTGTGTAAGTACAATATTTGTAGCTCCCAACTCCCCGGCCACATCCGTCAGAATTTTGGAGCTTGTTACATCCCAGTTAATATCTGCATCTCTGAAATCATTGTCTGTCCTGAAAATATCCCTCACATCAAGCCATTTGTTTGCAACACCCGTTTCGTTCAGGTAAGCGCTTACAATAGCTGTGGAGAACAGTTCACCGGTACAAACAATCTGGTCATAATAATAATCGTAATCTCTCACAGGTTTGTCGTGCAGCAGCCATTCAGCTTCTGTAAAAAAATCCCTCAGTTGCTGCTCGCAGGCAAGGTAATGGGTAACCAGCAGGTACTTGGCGGTAGTAAGATGCTGCCGCTTTACCTGGTCAAACAGTTGTAAAGCCTCGTCTTTCTTTCCCGCATAAAATGCTTTGGCCACTTTCTCCAGGGCATTGGTGGTTTTGCCCATGGCAGAAATAATGACTACCATTTTTTCTGCCTTGTGATGCTGCATAATGGCAGCCACGTTTTGAATGCGTTCCACACTGTTAACCGAGGCGCCGCCGAATTTGAAGACTTTCATTGTTCTGAATTGACGCAAATATACGTTTGTAGTGAATGTTTTGTAAGAAGTAAATATGTTCTTTAAGTGTTACTTTTACTACAAACTTATCGGAAATGAAAAGGTATTTTGGTCTCGAGGTTGCTTATTTTGTTGTTGCAACTGCCTTTACCTGGGTACTATTAGGTTCTATACTTGCTGCTGTAGATTTTATTTTTCCTTCCGGGAATGTGCAATCCAAAGAGAATAATATTGAGGTTATAGTTGAACACTTGATTAAGGAAAGAAAGATCACTCAGATTGTTGAGCAGGGACCAGAGAAATATTTTGAGACATATGTTATTGATAGTGTAACCAGGGAGAAAAGGCTAAAGAGTATTCAAAGAAGGAATGTATTGGATACTTTGAGTAAATCAAATGCAAACGATGACTTTCCTTTACTGAACTTGTCTGATCCAACCGTGAAACTTCCTGTTTATTTTTTTAAGAAATCAAACATTGTTTTGTACCATTATATTCGAATCAGATCTCTCTTTTTGATAGTGATATGGGCTTTACTTTTGTTCCAGATTTTCCTGGTTTTATACGATTTAAGAAGGGCTGTTATTTTTTCTGAAAAGAATGTTTCAAGAATGAGAAGAGTAGGCTTCATGTTTTTGGCTTTGTTTGTTCTTCAGAATTTTAAGGATACTTACTATGGCGTATTAAGTCCAGAAGGCCATTTACTGCTTTTAGATAAGAAGCATATACTCTTGATGAATATCTCGTATTTATACCTTATTGTTGGATTGATTTTCTTTGGACTTTCACAAGTATTTGTTGCAGGAAAACGAGTACAAACTGAAATAGAACATTGAACTGGACTATCTTTTTTTTAATACCTGTCTGTGAAATGAAGCTTTAGTAGAAAAATTTGACTGATAACATCTGTACTTTTGTTTATCCAAAACTTGCCATTATGAATGTTAACCGCAGAGTTCAG
>CALLZY010000176.1 GCA_937858715.1 uncultured Chitinophagaceae bacterium
TTAGTCAGCTTTTCAGAATTTTCAAGGTAGTTAGAAAATATTTCATCAAGCAATCTGTTAATCTTTTCATCTGTTCTATTTTCCATAAACAAAGTGACAACCTGTTGAATGAAGAAATGAAATTCTATCCAATATGGGTTTATTGTTTGGCCTGATAAATCAATACTGGGTAATCCATATTTTTTTTCTAATTCAGTTTGAAATTTCAAACTTTCTAAATGTTTATTCCACAAAGTCCTGAATGGCTCTAATTCAATATAGTTTTCTTCAGTATATTTTTTTGATTTTTCATAGAGAAAAATAGCAACATCAAGGCCATTCTTAAACCAGGAATAAAAAAATGTATTCATTACCCAAATAGGACCTTCCTTACTTCCATCAGAAAAATTATATGTTGAGCCAATAAAATCTTCAAGCTCAAAACCCATTGTTGGCTTGTCTTTATATTCCAAAATCTTATTTTTCATTCTTTCTTCACCTATAAAATCATAAATATCCTCAATGCCATAAGCTGTCAGAAAACCTAAATTCCTTGCCATAATCTAAAGTTTAAAGGGGTAAGAAATTATACCCTTTTCTAAGGTAATAAAAGAGGTCATAAGGTTTCTACATCTATCATAGATTAAAACATTGAATTAAGTCAAAAGTCAGTTTTATCTTCAGACAAGTGATTTATATCGTAATAATAGATACTTAGGGTGCATTTGAAATTATCTCCATTGAGTGCAAGTGCAATCATTGTGTTTTCTGTTTTGTATCTATAAAGAAATGTAACATGGCCCATGCTTGCTGCAAAGCCATATTTCATAGGATCATCTTTATATAAATCATTATTCCATTCTGTTTCATCCACTTTCTCACCATATTTCATTGTTAGCTTTTCGGCTATCTTCAAGAATTTAACATAATACATTTGATCATTAACATGAGTTTCTTTATAACCATAACCTGCAACACGTAAAGAATCATTCTTAAACATGTAAAGTAGATAATAAGTGTCACCATCAGCAGTTACTTCATACATCAAATTATCTAATTTCTGCATTAAAAATTTTCCCTTTTCCAATGCCCTTACTTGTTTAGTAGTCATTCCCCATTTACAATTTCTTACATCTTGTCCATTTGCTATTTGTACTAAGCATAATAAATAAAGAAAAAGGTTAGTTGCTTTCTGTATCATAATAAATCAATTTTTTTATTTCACAATTTACTGAAATACTGCTTCATGAGCTTCATCCTGACTTTCAAGATCAAAGCTATCAAGATAAACTTGTGTAGTTTTACTATCTGAATGGGCAAGCATTTTTTGAATATCAAGCAGGCTTACCTTCTTCTTCCTAGCCATATCAGCAAAGGAATGTCTTGCCATGTGAGTAGTCAGGTTCTTATCTATTTCAGCTTTTTCAGCTACCTGCTTCAAACATTTGTTTATCAAGGCTGCTTTTGCCTCAATTTTTTTATGTAATAAGGCTACATCCTTTCTATTCAGGTTATTAGGTAGAAAAGGGAAAATAAAATCCTCTATGTTAATATCATTCTTGTGATAAAGCTTCAGGATATTCAATGCCTTAGGAAGTAATTTAATAGACCTTTCTTTATCATTTTTACCCATTACATAATTCAACCTTCCTTCCTGTATATTGGACCATTTAAGCTGAAGCATATCCCCTATTCTTACACCTGCACAATAGAAAGAAAACAAAAACATATTTCTTGCATCATAAAGCCTGCTTCCATTTTCTAACTTCAATTCCTCTAAAGCTTTAATTTCATCAGCATTCAATCTTTCCTTCCTTTGTGTGGTATCTGCTTCTAATTTAAAGGCAAAGAATGGGTTCTTATCCTGACTGAAATAGTTTTTTCCTGGCTCTTTTATAGCCTTGTAAAGAATGCTTCTGAAAGTCTTTAAATGATTGTGAATAGTTTTTTTTGCATATTCCTTCCCTGTCAGATAGGCTTTATATTCTTCTAAGAAGCTGACAGTAATTTCATCAAATTGCAGGTCCTTACCTTTTAAGAATCCTTCAATTTTTTCATCCCCTTTCAACTGTCTTAAAATGCTCTTTTGTGTCTTTAGTGTTCTATAAGCATTCTGCTTCTCTAAAAGCCTGTTTTGTGCCTCCCAATACTGAATGAAACTTTTATCTGAAATACCTGAATTTTGAGCTTCAAGTTGCTTTTTAATAAGCTTAGAAGACAAGCTTTGCTCATTGGCCTCTAATTTATCTTTTACTGAAAGAATTTTTCTGACCTGCTTATCTACTTCAGCATTAATCTTCTTAGATAGTGTATTAATCTTGATAGCAGAATAAGCCTTTTTCAAGTTTCGATATTCTGAAGGATTCATTTCATCTTTTTGGCTTTTTGATAATCTAGGCTTTGATTCATAAAGCTTACCAGCTTCATAATCCCATTCTACCCCCTGACATGAATAGCCTGTTGCCAAATAAGAAGATTTTCTTGAATGGGTAATTCTAATCCAAATTGGAAGGGTATTATCTGCAAGGGGCTTATCAGCCCTTAAAAGGACCTTTACTTTAGGCTGCTTCATAGTGTCAATTCATTTAATCCACTACAAAGGTAGTTAGGTAAAACATAGGTAAAACATTTTCTTCCTATCTTTTACCTTTGTTTTCTTTATTTTTCTATCCTAAAACTCTGTTTATCACTATTTTTCAGATGCAATTCAGATAAACTCAAAGAAACATAAAGAATCTTTTCGAGTCCTTATAGCTCAACAGCCCCGCAGAAATGCGGGGTTTCTTTTTGTACAAGATCAGCGGATTAATACAAGGTTCCCCTTTTTGAAGATTGTATTTCCATTATAATCAACACCTTCGGCCACGAACACATAATTGTTCGAGCCTTGTACCTCTCCTTTGATGCGGCCATCCCAGCCGTGGCCAATCTGGCTGGTACTGAAAACCAATTGCCCCCAGCGGTTGAATATTTTGAAGTAGTTCAGTTTTTCTATTCCCACACAAATGGGGTAAATAACATCATTTAACCCATCACCATTGGGTGTAAAACCTGTAGGCACAAATAAGGATGGGCCGGTACGGTAAATAGTTACAATAATATTATCCTCACCATAACAACCGGCGGGGTCAGTAGCCCTTACCACATACATAATGGATTGCCCCATCGAAGGATCAAGAGTAGCTACAGGATTGTGAATAATGGTCGAACTAAGTCCTGTTCCCGGAGTCCATAAAAACTGGTTTGCATCGGCAAAATTAACTGTTGCGTTTAATTGCAAAGGCTGGTTGGCTACCACTGACGTATCATTTCCTGCAAAAACAATAATCCTTGGCGACACATTTACATGGAAAGTATCCCGATAAACATTCGGGCAACCGGCATTATTTACCGTCAGCACATAATCCATAGTCCTTGGCGGTGATGCGATAGCATTAATCTGGTAAGGCAAGCTGCTGATTGTTCCCGAACCCGGATTAGTGAGTGTACTGGAATTGCTCCAGCTATAGCTGGTTCCTGTATTAATTACTGCATTTATTGGTGTGGTAAACCCAATACAAACAGATGCGTTGTCAGGTACTATCCTCGCATCGGGAAATGGGACATTAAAAAAGCGGATTACAGCAACCGAGCTTGTGTCGGCAGGACAGACTCCGCTCTTAACGATTGTCCTGTAATAAGTAGTTTGATTAATACTATTAGTTGTATAGGCGGGATTAGTATTAACCGGGGCAAAATTAGTCCAGTTTACATTATTTGCCGACTGCTGCCAATTGACAACTGTCCCTGTATTTCCTGTAAGTGTAATTGTCTTAAGAGTGCTTTCATTCAGGCAAATGCTGATATCTGAGGGATCGAGGTTTCCGCCAATACTTCGGGGATCCACGGCTATTATTGCAGCAGTACTTGTATCAATGCGGCATGCCGTTCCATTCTGCACTCTTGCCTTATATTGTGTGGTTTGTAACAGGTTTTGGGCGGTATATGTATTGGTAGTGTTGGGAATAGCTGTCCAGGTAATGCCATCTGTTGAGGAAAGCCAGTTGAGTATATTACCAACCGACCCGTTTAATGTAAGTACCGTGCTGTTTGTCCCGCTACAAACAGTATTGTCACTGTTGACTGCTCCCGGTACTGTAGGCGGAGCTGTGGTAACAGTAATAGTATCCCTGAGATCGGCACAGCCATTAATTTCATGGGCAATGATGTCACCACCGCTTCCGCCCGGAAGTACAGTAATAGCATTTGAGTTTGCCCCGGAAAGAATCGTCCAGCCAGCTGGCACCTGCCAGTTGTAAATAGCTCCGGCCAATGAAGGAATAGAGTAAGTGATTGGGGTATTTGTGCATGCACCAGTTAAGCCACTTATCTCAAGGCCCGCACACACATTTCGCAAAGCCACATAAGCATATGCAAAGTGGGCTCCAGGAGAGCAATTCACTGCTTCAAAAGTTAATGTAACCTGCTGCCCCCGGTATGGTGATAAATCGAATGTCACTTCAGTCCAGCCCTTTGTCCACACATCGTACAACCATGAACCATTACCGCCTCCGGCATTGCTGGCATGAGAGAAGAAGGGCTGCGGGCTAAGGCTAAATCCATTTGCAATAGCAGCAGCAGTATCAAGAGTTGCACCTGTTCCGCCACCGCCACCTCCGCCGCCTGCATTATTTAATGTGGGAAGATAATAATAGGGAGAAGCACAGGTTATCAGGCTGTCTGTTGTCCTCAGCTCCGCATGAAAAAGTGGCTGCTCAGTGGAGTTGTGAGTTCCGTTTTCCAAAACCATGGCATAGGCATATGTCATGGTATATGGAACAGATGTTGGCCCCGCCGGAACATTGATAGTATAAGTAATTGACCGTTTGAAACCTCCCGGGTTCCCGGTTTGAGAACCAGTTCCCTGCCTGTAATCCCACGATGTGGAATGAGAGCCGATTTTTACTGAATAACCATATGCATAGCCATTAATAGTTGGCACAGTGGGAAATCCGCCATAATAGTCATTTGTCGAATTGGTATTTACACTAATACCTGTTGTACTGATTGCCTGCTCCGGAACAGTAGTAAGCCCGGTATTTGGCAATGGATACGTTGTTACTGTAGTGCCGTTAACAAGGCTGGTTTTAACCGTCCAGTTTCTCAAATCTCCGGCAGCAAAGTTGATATTATCAGGACATGTCTGTATTTGTGCTTTCAGGTTAAAAGCAGCGTTCAAGATTAGAAAAAATACCAACAGTTTCCTCATAGTTACACTTTCCTTTTCTTATAAAACGGGGGAAAATCCTGATCCGTTTGCTCCAACCCGGAAAATCGATATTTAAATTACATTTTTTCGGCTATTTCGTTAAAATTACATCCCATTTTTAGACCTAAAAACGTATAAAAAGTAAAAAAGTTGCAGGTAAAAAAGCAAAAAGACCCGATGAAAAAGAAAAAACTACAAAATTCCCTTTGTTTCCAGTTTTACCAGACAGTTTTTAAGGCTGCCCCTCCAATGATTCATTCTTATTGAATAAACTGTTTCGATTTTTGAAGTATCCAATACAGAAAATGCAGGCCTTTTTGCCGGCGTGGGGTATTGCAATGTTGTAATAGGATTTACCCTGCAGTTACTTTTAGTTTCTTCTTTTATAGCAATAGCAAAGTCGTACCAGCTAATAATACCTGAATTGGTAAAATGATAAATTCCCGGAACCCAATTATCTGAGGAAATGATTTTAAGAATTGCATCCGCCAGATCAGCTGCATAGGTCGGTGATCCCACCTGATCATTGACCACATTTATTTCCTCCCTCTCATTCATCAACCGGATCATCGTCTTTACAAAATTGTGGCCAAACTCGGAGTAAACCCAGGCTGTCCGGATCAGAACAGTTGAAGGATTATTTTCAAATGCCAGCTTCTCCCCCTCCAGTTTTGTAGCGCCATAAACGCTTTTCGGATTGGTAGCATCTTCTGGTTTGTATGGAATAACTGAAGTGCCATCAAACACATAATCTGTAGAGATATGTACAAAGCCAGTTTGATACTCATTGCACAAGGCCGCCATAAATGAAACAGCTTCAGCATTTACTTTGAAAGCAGTTTCACCGTCAGTCTCGGCTTTATCAACAGCAGTATATGCGGCACAATTAATCAGAAAAGACGGTTTATGGTGTTCAAAAACTTTTCGAACTGCCTCAAAATCCAGGATTGATAAATCAGACTCTGACAAAAAGATAAATTCATACTGCGGATAATGCTGCGACAGCATATTTATTTCACTTCCAAGCTGGCCTGTAGCGCCAACAACTATAATTTTCTTTTTCTCCACTTATATATCAGAATTATGAAAAGGTAAATGTATTCATACAGTCTTTCATGAAAGGAAGCTGCATATCCTTCTCTGAAACAACTGCTTCTTCCACTGGAAAATACCAGTCGATATTCAGTGCCGGATCGTTAAAATTTATTCCTCCTTCACTTTCTTTATTGTAAAACTCATCGCATTTATACAACACTTCTGCCTGCTTGCTTAAAACAGAAAAGCCGTGTGCAAATCCTTTTGGTATAAATAATTGCTTTTTATTACTTGCCGAAAGAAGTATTGAGAAGCTTTTCCCGTATGTTGGTGAACCTGCACGGATATCCACCACCACATCTAATATTTCACCACTCAGTACCCTCACTAACTTGGTTTGTGCGTACGGTGGAAGCTGGTAATGAAGTCCCCTGATTACGCCATAGCCTGATGAGGACTGGTTATCCTGCACCCAGCGAATGTCATAGCCAGCCTCTTTGAAAATACTCTCATTGTAAGATTCAAAGAAGTAGCCACGGCTATCTTCAAATAGTTTTGGCTCAAAAACAGCCAGTCCTGGAAATTCTGTAAACTTGAATGGCATAGTTATAAACTCCAGTAAGTTCGGTTATTTATTTTGTTTCTGTATATCCCTTTTAAATCAGCCACCATCGCATGTGGCTTTGTTACAGATGCAAAATAAGCATCTTCAAGGTTTTTATACTCATTATGTGGAACTGTTACAATTACTGCATCATAATCATTTCCGGTTTCCTTTGTAAGGGAGAAACCATATTCATGCTGCAATTCATCAGAATCTGCATACGGATCTTCCACATCCACATTTACATAAAAAGATTTTAATGCCTTCACCACATCTGCCACTTTTGAGTTTCTTATATCACTTACATTTTCTTTAAAAGTCGCCCCTTTTACAAGCACCTTGGCCGCTTTTACATCGCCGGAATTCTTGATAATATGTTGTACAACAGTTTTAGCAACATAGTTCGCCATGTTGTCATTAATATTCCGTCCGGCAAGGATTACCTGTGCATCATAACCCAACTCTTTTGCTTTGTGGGTAAGGTAATACGGGTCAACACCGATACAATGGCCACCGACCAGCCCCGGCTGAAACTTGAGAAAATTCCATTTTGTACCTGCCGCCTCCAATACTTCGTATGTATTAATGTTCATCATATTGAAAATGATGGACAACTCATTCATTAAAGCGATGTTCAGGTCCCGCTGAGTGTTCTCAATAATTTTTGCAGCCTCTGCCACTTTTATAGATGATGCCCTGTGCACACCGGCTTTAACTACCAATTCGTAAGTTTTAGCAATTTCCTCCAGCGATTCTGCATCACAGCCTGAAACAACTTTCACTATTGAAGCTAATGTATGTTGCTTATCACCGGGATTAATCCTTTCAGGAGAATAACCCAGTTTGAAATCCGCAATATTTTTCAGCCCTGATAACTTTTCAATTACAGGAAGGCAGTCGTCTTCAGTACATCCGGGATAAACTGTTGACTCAAATACAACATAGTCACCTTTCTTTATCACCTTTCCAACGGTTTCCGAAGCCTTAATAACCGGAGTAAGGTCAGGTACATTATGTTCGTCAACTGGCGTTGGAACAGCAACTATAAGAAATTTTGCTTTTTTCAATACATCAAGCGAACTGGTAAATTCTATATCACATCCCTCAAATGCTTCCTTCTCCAATTCGTTGCTGGGGTCAATGCCCTGCTTCATCATCTCAATCCTCTTATCATTAATATCAAAGCCTATTACTGATATTTTCCTGGCAAACTCCAGTGCAATTGGCAAGCCAACATATCCAAGACCAATTACGGCTAATTTTTCTTTCTTTTCAATCAGTTCGTTGTACATAAAACGGGGTTTATGGTTCTTCTTATCTTATTATCTATTAATAAACTCATTCACTTTTAAAACAATAAATTCAAGTTGCTCAGTATCCAGTTCTGTGTGTATTGGCAAAGAAATAACCCTTTCGGTAAGCCAATCAGTAACGGGCATATCCTGAGATGCCACATTGAATTGTTCAAACATCTTCTGCTTATGCCCCGGAACCGGATAGTAAATCATTGATGGAATCTTGTTATCCGCAAGATGCTGTTTCAAGCCATCTCTGTCCACACCTTCCAAAATTAAAGTGTACTGGTGAAACACATGCCGGCTGTAATCGGCCCTGTAAGGCACAGTGATTTTTGGATTATTGGCAAAAGCCTTATCATAAAAATCTGCAGCGGCCCTTCTTGCATCAATGTATTCATCCAGGTGTTTCAGCTTTATGTTGAGTATTGCTGCCTGAATCGTATCAAGACGGCTGTTGCAGCCCACCACATCATGATAATATTGCCTGCTCTGTCCATGATTGGCAACCATTTTTAACTTGGCCGCCAGTTCATCATCATTGGTGAAGATGGCACCGCCATCGCCAAAACCTCCAAGGTTCTTAGAAGGATAGAAAGATGTGGTTCCAATATGGCCAATCGTTCCGGTTTTCTTTTTTGAACCGTCGGGAAATGTGTAATCACATCCTATAGCCTGGGCATTATCCTCTATTACATACAGGTTATACTTAGCCGCCACAGTCATTATTTCTTCCATTGGCGCAGCATGTCCATACAGGTGAACAGGAACAATCGCTTTTGTTTTGGGAGTGATTACTTTTTCAATAGCTGCTGCAGTAATACAAAATGTTTTGGGGTCAACTTCAGCAAATACAGGCGTAAGGCTCAACAAGGCAATTACCTCAGTAGTGGCGATGTATGTAAAAGAAGGGGTAATTACTTCGTCACCCGGCTGTAATCCAAGAGCCATCATGGCTATTTGCAGGGCATCTGTACCATTAGCGCAGGGAATTGTATGTTTAGCTCCTGTATAAGCAGAAAGGCCGGTAGCAAATTCATGTACCGGCTTACCGTTAATGAAAGCGGTACTATCCATTACATCAATTACGGCTTTATCTACTTCAGTTTTAATTTTGAGATACTGGTTTTTTGTATCAACCATTTGAATAGGTCGCATGAGGAGAGTTTTTAGGATCAAAAAGTGATGTCTGTACATCCCAAAAGCCTTTAAAGCATTTATTTGGTTTGTTCAGGCGGGCAAAAATAGTAAAATACACGTAGTTTACCCGAATGGATTTACATTTGCCGGGCTGTTTAAAATCATGTTTTGAAAGTGTTTCTGTACAATATTTTTCTGCTGCTGTTCAGAGCCTCTGTTCATGTTGCTGCCTTATTCAAGCCGAAAGCAAAAAAATGGATACAGGGAAGAAAAGGCATTTTTGAACAGTTGGAAAAAGCTGTTTCACCTGGCCAGAAGATTATCTGGATGCACTGCGCCTCGCTGGGTGAATTTGAGCAAGGCAGACCTGTTTTGGAAAAACTTAAACTACATTACCCGGAATATAGGATTCTGCTGACTTTTTTTTCACCTTCCGGCTATGAAGTAAGAAAAAACTACGACGGAGCAGACTGGGTATTTTATTTGCCAATGGATGGATCTGCCAGATCAAAACGTTTTCTGCAAATCGTTCAGCCTTCGCTGGTAATATTCGTCAAGTATGAATTCTGGTATTACTACCTCAAAAAAATTAAATACGGCAATATTCCGCTTCTGCTTATTTCGGCATATTTCAAAAAAAAGCCTTCCCTTCTCAATCCTTACAACCGGCTGAAGTGGAAAATGCTTTCCAGATTTGACCACCTTTTTGTGCAAACAGAAGGTTCAAAAAAAATTGCTGATGCTCTTGGCCTCAGTGAGATTACGAGTATTTCCGGCGACACCCGTTTTGACCGAGTAAAAGAAATCGCCGATAAATTTGAACCCATTCCCGGCATAGAATCATTCACAGCAAACAAAAAAACAATCGTTGCCGGAAGCACTTGGCCGGATGATGACGAAGTGCTTGGCAATACTTATACCCAACTGCAGAAAAGAGACATAAAAATCATCATTGCTCCGCATGAGCTAAGCGAAAGAGTGTTTGATGATATTGAACGCAGATTTCCCGGCGCCATTCGCTATTCTCAACTTAATAATGTTGCCAGTGATGCCAATTGCCTGGTTATAGATAATATAGGAATGCTCTCCCGGCTTTATCGTTATGCTGATATCACTTATGTGGGCGGCGGACTTACCCGCAATGGCGTTCACAACGTACTGGAAGCAGCTGTGTATTTCAAAGTTGTGCTGTTCGGGCCATATTATTCAGATTATTCTGAAGCAGTTGACCTCGTTAAAACCGGGGGTGGCATTTCATTTTCTGATGAAAAGAGAGATGGTAAAAAACTTGCAGCAATTATTTCGGAACTCATGGATAATGAGCCGGATTACAAACAAAGGTGTAGTGCTGCTGGAAATTTTGTTCGATCCAGCACCGGTGCAACAGGTAAAATCATCTCATTCATTCAGGAAAAACGCCTCCTTACCAACTGATCGAACTGTTTTACCACTTCATTATCATTGTTCCAGCCCAGTTTTACTTTCAGTTCCCGGTTAATCCAGTATTCTGCTTCGGCGTAAATGTTGAAATTGTTTATCGTTTTTATGCAGCGTTCATACATATTTTCATCGCCCCGGAACAGTTCATTGATGTACAGGAACCGGTCGTTAATTCCAATCGCTTTGCGTAAATCTTTTACCGGTGTCTCTTTCAGAACTTCTACAATTTCTGTTTTAGGCTGCTTTAGTTTCTCATTAAGCGATTCTTCATGAGAGATTACTAAATCGTTCACTTCTTTTCCGGGTACCTGACTCGATAAGGTTGGAATTTCTTTCATCGGGTCAAAACCCATGTCGAGTTGCCCATTCTTCTGTATTACTGAAACTGAACCTTCATCCACCAATATTGTTTTCTTCTCTTCTTTTGTTACCGGTTGAGCCAGTTCTGCCGGCTTCGGCGCATACTTTTCTAATTCAGGTGTTATTGCCGGGGCTTCCTGTTTTACCACTCCGGGAGCTACCGGTAACACCACGGCCACTTTTGCTGTACCCAGGCTGTGTTGCCCGCCAGAATTGAGTTTTGTAAGTTCGAACTGCAGCAGTTGCACAGTGCCTAATAACTGGGCAGGGCTAGCGTTTTGTTCAAACTGTTTTTTTAATTGTTCAATCAGGGCTTCTATTCGTTCCATTGATATATATTTACCGCCGGTTAAAGTGGCGTTTTAAAATTACAAACAGTTTGCCAAAAAACTGCATTAAGAAACTCCTAATATATTTTACAAATGTTTATAGAACCTAATACCAGTGGCGAACGCAGGGGCAGTATTGAAGTGATTTGCGGTTCCATGTTCAGCGGAAAGACCGAAGAATTAATCCGCAGGCTGAAAAGGGTAAAGATTGCCAATCTGAAAGTGGAGATTTTTAAACCTGCTATTGATGTGCGGCATGATGAGGTAAAAATTGTATCGCATGATGCACAAGCCATCCACTCCACTCCAATTGATAATTCGCAGAAGATTTTACTGATGGCGCAGGATGTTGATGTTATTGGCATAGATGAAGCCCAGTTCTTTGATGATGAAATTGCTAATGTCTGTGATGAACTGGCCTTTCGTGGCGTAAGGGTCATAGTTGCCGGCCTGGATATGGATTTTATGGGTAAACCGTTCGGCCAGATGCCTTACATAATGGCCAAAGCCGATTATGTTACAAAACTGCATGCCATTTGCCAGAGGTGCGGCAGTATAGCCAACTACTCGTACCGAAAAATCCCGAACGAAGAACAGGTAATGCTGGGTGCAACAGATGCCTACGAGCCAAGATGCAGGAAATGCTATCACAATAAATAATATTGTTTTAATATTAAAAACAAAACTGTCGTCTGTTTTGCTAAAACAAATTATCACACTATTTAAAAAGGACTTGTTGCTTGAGATCAGGCAGCAGTATAGCTTTTATGGTATTCTGCTGTATATCGGCGCCACTATTTTTGTATTGTTCATGGCGGTTGAGGCACCTGAGGGAAATGTATGGAGCGGCTTGTTTTGGGTTATCCAGTTGTTTATTTGTATAAATGCCGTAGCAAAAAGTTTTTTGCAGGAAAGCCGCGGCCGGATGCTTTACTTCTATTCAGTGGCCAGCCCGGTGGCATTTGTATTGGCAAAACTCCTGTTCAATACCCTTCTCATGTTTGTAATGAGTTTGCTCAGTCTGTTGCTTTTCACTATGTTCCTGGGCAATCCCATGCAAAAGGTGTTGCCATTTGTTGGCCTTGTTGTATTAGGTGGCTGGAGTATCAGCCTTGTATTTAGTTTTCTCGCTGCCATTGCCGCCCGTGCCCAGCAAAATGCCGCCATTATGGCAATTTTAGGTTTCCCGATTATCATTCCCCAGCTTGTTCTGCTAATGCGGCTTTCAAACACAGCATTTGCTCCGTTGCTTACTATTCCCATGAGTACTGTGCTGCTGCTTATTGCACTTGATTTCCTCATTATCCTCCTCGCAGTTATTCTGTTTCCATTTTTGTGGAAGGACTGATATTACCAATTTGGTAAATAAATTTTGGTACTGTTTACAGGCATCATCTTATTTTTGTCACCTGTTCCGGCACAAAAAATAAACCGGGGCGAGCCTATGACTGAAGCAAAAAATTATATGCATAAATACTGGTGGAAAATCCTGAGTATTGTCCTGCTATTTTATACTGTAATAGCAGGATTTTTATTTGAAGTTCCCCGACTGCCTTTGCTGCAGGAAACTATCCGCAACCTGTATTTCCATGTTTGCATGTGGTTTGCGATGATGATACTCTTTACAATATCTGTGGTAAATGCCATTAAGTATCTCCGCACTTTGAAGATGAAGTATGACATTTATGCCCGCAATTTTGCAGTAGTTGGTATTTTGTTTGGCATCCTTGGTTATGCCACGGGGGCTATTTGGGCATCATTTACCTGGGCTGACCCCAACATTACAGTTATCGACAATTTTAAAACAATTGCCCGTGACCCCAAGCTGATTGGTGCCGCCATAGCATTGCTTGTTTACTTTGCTTATCTCATACTCCGGGATTCCGTTCAGGATATGGATAAAAGAGCAAGAATCAGTTCTGTTTACAACATTTTTGCATACGCAATACTTTTCCCTTCTATCTGGATCTTGCCAAGAGTACTCGACAGCCTTCATCCTGGCCAGGATGGAAACCCGGCTTTAGATGTTAAGAACGATATCAGCAGCGGTATGCGGATTGTTTTTTATCCTGCAGTTATCGGATGGACTCTGCTTGGTGTTTGGATTACCACTTTAAAAATCAGGACCAGTATTATAAAAGAAAAAAAACTATCAAAATGAAAATTGCAAAACAATTCATTTTACTACTTGCCTCCCTGTTTTTTACAGTTTCCCTGTTTGCACAGGGCGATAAACCGGGAATGGCTGATGTTATGCGCAGCAATGGCCGCATTTATGTTGTTATTGCTGTTGTTCTCACCATCTTGGTTGGTTTAATTCTGTATGTTTTCCGGATAGACAGAAAACTGACCAAACTGGAAAAAGAAAACTAATGACAACGCAAAATGAGATAGCCATCCGGTGTCTCATTTTGTATTTATATTCATAACGATTGCAAATACAAAAAAAGAAAAATCATGTCGAACACGAATTACAGTTTCTTTGGTGCAGTAGAAAGAAGTTTTGACAAGGCTGCCCCTTTTACAAAATGGGACCTGGGAACATTGGAACAGATTAAAGCCTGTAACGCCGTTTACAGAATGAACTTCCCGGTGAAGATTGGTGACAAGATCGAAGTTATTAAGGCCTACCGTGTGCAGCACAGCCATCACAAAGCTCCCTGTAAAGGCGGTATCCGTTTCTCCAAGGCGGTAAACCTTGATGAGGTAATGGCCCTTGCCGCATTAATGACTTACAAATGCGCCATTGTAAACGTACCATTTGGCGGTGCAAAAGGCGGTATCAGCATTGACCCCAAACAATATACTCCTTACGAACTGGAGAAAATTACACGCCGCTACACTTCTGAGTTAATAAAGAAAAACTTCATTGGCCCCGGCATCGATGTACCCGCACCGGACTATGGAACCGGTGAAAGAGAAATGGCCTGGATACTTGATACCTACACCACCATGAGACCCGGCGAAATTGATGCAGCGGGTTGTGTAACAGGAAAACCTATTACCCAGGGCGGTGTTCATGGCCGCCGCGAAGCAACTGGCCTTGGTGTGTTTTATGGATTGAGAGAAGTATGCAAGATGCCAGATGTGATGACGAAGGTTGGTCTTACAACTGGGGTTGAAGGCAAGAAAGTGATAGTACAGGGTTTAGGGAATGTGGGATATCATTCTGCAAAATTCTTCCAGAATGCCGGTTCAAAAATTGTAGCATTATCTGAATACGAAGGTGCCATTTGGAGTAATGATGGCCTTGATGTGGATGCTGTTTTCAATCATAGGAAAGCGACCGGCTCTATCCTCAACTTCCCTGGTGCGAATAATTTTGAAAAGAGTTCCGATGCACTGGAAATGGAATGCGACATCCTTATTCCTGCCGCTTTGGAAAATGTAATTGATGGCGAAAATGCCCCAAGGGTAAAAGCAAAAATTATCGGAGAAGCTGCTAACGGGCCACTTACACCTGAAGCAGACGAAATATTTGCGCAAAGGGGAATCCTGGTAGTTCCGGATATGTATCTGAATGCAGGTGGTGTTACTGTATCATACTTTGAATGGCTGAAAAACCTAAGCCATGTACGCTACGGCCGTATGGAAAAAAGGTTTGAGGAAACGCAGAATGCCAACATGATTAAGAAGGTGGAGGAAATGACAGGAAAAACAGTTTCTGACCAGGAAAGAAGCAAGATTGTTCACGGGCCGGATGAGATTGATCTTGTGTACAGCGGCCTGGAAGAAACAATGATTAATGCCACCCACGAAGTAATGGAAGCCTGGAAGGCAAATTCCGAAATACCTGATATGCGTACAGCGGCCTATGTTGTTGCCATCAATAAGGTAGGTGTGGCTTATGCCGAATTGGGTATTTTCCCATAATAGCTTTTAATAGTCAAATACGTTACAATCCCACCTCTGCGGGTGGGATTTTTTATTACAAATTCATAACAGGCGGAGTCTGCTGTCATTTACTCCGAAATATTACCTTTGACTTCAAAAAAATTTCAAAAATGAAAAAACTATTAACCTCATTTCTTATTCTTGTTGCTGCTACAGTACAAGCTCAAACACCTTCTGTTGATGAAATTATAGCCAGTTATGCAAAAGCCATTGGCGGAATCGAAGCTCTTAATAAAGTTACCAGCATGAAATCGACCGGCAGTGTTGCCATGCAGGGAATGGATCTCCCAATGACATCTCAAATCATTTTTAAAAAAGGAATAAGGATTGATGTTGAAGTAATGGGACAATCTGTAATAAGAGCTTATGGTAATGGCAAAGGATGGGAAATAAATCCTTTTGGCGGCAAGCCCACTGCTACCGAAATGACAGGTGACGACCTTCTTGAAATGAAGGAACAAATTAACCCTGTTGATAAGCTGATTGATTACAAAAATCTTGGACATAAGGTTGAATTAGTTGGTGAAGAAACTTTTGAGGGCACCAAAGGCTGGAACATTAAATTTACTCATAAAGAGACTGGCAAAACATCAAACTATTTAATTTCTGCAGCTGATTACATGCTTGTAAAAACAACCGGGAAAAAAGAGCTTATGGGGCAGCAAGTGGACGAGCAGACTGTTTATTCAAATATCAAAGAATTTGGCGGACTGAAGTTCCCTACAATGATGGCTGTTTCATTTAATGGCAATCTTTTTCAGGAAGTCAGCATCAGCAACATCGAATTGAATGTACCGGTTGATGAAAAAATATTCAACGAATAATTTCATTATTTGTTCAAGAAAAAAACAGCCGGGTTTACCGGCTGTTTTTTTCTGTTCTGATATGAGCTGGCTCTATTCACCATGCCAAGGAAATTCACTTAATGAAACAAGCTCTGAATAGTCTCTTCTCCAGGCATAACAATGCCGGCCATTAGTAATTACAAGATATTTTACAGGAATGCTTATGTTATAACGCAACAACTGTTCCAACACCCCCTCATCCAGCATCACATTCATTTCCTTACATTCGATCATCATCCAGGGCTGATGGTTACCATCGTAAACCAGAATATCGAAACGTTTTTTCAATTCACCTAAAAGAATTTGTTTCTCTATTCCAATTAAGGCATCAGGATAGTCTTTTTCACGAATAAGATACTGAACAAAATTCTGCCTCACCCATTCCTCCGGAGTAAGCACAACCCATTTCTTTCTTACGGGGTCAAAAAGATAGTCTTTGCCCTCTTGTGTTTTAACACGGAAGTCAGGATCAGGATAATTGACAGAAATCATGCTTCAAAAGTAAATGATTAGCTTTGCATGAAATCAGAACTGGAATGAAAACAAAAGAAGAAATAATTCACAACTGGCTTCCCAGATACACAGGAGAAAAATTAGAGAATTTTGGACAATACATTTTACTTACCAACTTCGGGAATTATGTAAAAATGTTTGCCGAATGGCATAATGTGCCTGTTGTGGGTACAGACAGGCCAATGCAGTGTGCCACCGCCGAAAACATAACAATCATAAACTTTGGAATGGGCAGCCCAACCGCTGCAACAATAATGGATCTGCTTGCGGCGATAGAACCCAAAGCTGTCCTGTTCCTTGGCAAATGCGGTGGCCTTAAAAAAAGAAATAAACTGGGGGATCTGATCCTTCCAATAGCAGCGATAAGAGGCGAAGGAACTTCTAATGATTATTTTCCTCCTGAAGTGCCTGCATTGCCAGCATTTGCCTTGCAAAAAGCTGTTTCAACCACTATCAGGGATTACGAGGTGGATTACTGGACAGGTACAGTTTATACTACTAACCGTCGTGTGTGGGAACATGACGAACCCTTTAAAGAATACCTGCAGAAAGTAAGGGCATATGCAATTGATATGGAAACGGCTACCATCTTTACTGTTGGGTTCTATAACAAAATTCCTACCGGAGCTTTATTACTTGTAAGCGACCAGCCAATGATTCCTGAAGGGGTGAAAACCGAAGAAAGCGACAAGAATATTACTGCTCACTATGTGGAAACACATATCAGAATTGGAATTGACTCCCTGCGCCAATTAATGAACGATGGCCTCACCGTAAGGCACCTGAAATTTTAAAACTAAACCTGCTCTTACATACAAAATGAAAGTGGCCAAGGAAACCTCCTTAGCCACTTTCTTGCTAATGCATAAGTATCAATAACGCAGGTTGTACTGGCCATAGCCATCATAATCCTCATTTTCTTCATAGAACCTGGCAGCACTTTTACGTTTTGAAAACAACATCTTCTTCTGTTGTTTTTTTAATTGCTCTGCTATCGGCTTCTCTTCATCAATCTTTGTATCTGTAAACTCAGTAAAATCATATTTGTTTGTCGTAATGGCATAGTCTAACTGGCTAAAAGTGCTGTTCACATTTTTCCATCTATTAATATCTTCAAATTCTATCTCCTTTGGGTCGTCAGGCACAAGGCCCACAACAGCCAGTTTCCAGATAATGTCATCTTTTTTCTCTTTATACTTATAGAAATACAGATAACCTGATTTTTCCTTATACACAGTTTGGAGTCTGTCAATATAAATCAATGTGTCAGGTTTGCCATAAGATTTGCTGGCGAGCAGGCTGCTTTTGCCCAGGTCTGAATGATTTCTGTATTTATCGGGAAACTTGTCAATCATCTTCCTTTTTTTCAGGTCTCTGTACAAATCATACCTGTAATCATCAAGCCCCGCAAAAAAAGTGAAAAGAGAATCCGGAACCACTTTTTTCTTATCCAGCAGCTGGAGCATCGTTTTATACTTAAGCTCCTTGTCATCTGACTTCAGTATTTGCTGAATAAGGGTTTCCACAACAGGATTTTTATCGGCAAACGGAAGGAGCAATCTTGTGTACAGGCTCAGATCTTCATTGCCTTCGTCCTTGTTTCTGACATAATCCAAATAAGAAGGCTGCTTCTTCTCTGCCTTGCTTTCTTCCGCCTTTTCGATAGCTTTTTTCTTTTCGGCTACGGCCTGTTTTCTCAGTTCCTGTTTGGCTTCAATCAAAAACTTGCTATAATAATTCTCGTAATCTTTTGCCGTAACGATGCTTGAGTCAACCATTTCACCCAACAGTTCCATAACAGAACTCTTATATTCTTCCAGGTTTAGCAAAGGCAGTAGATCGGGTAAAATTGTCTTTGTGAGAAGCAATGAATCCGATAATTCATCCATAAACTTACTGTTATCATAATCTGTTTTCATCCCGCTCAGGATACGCATATAAGAAGAAATATCCGGCGAAAAAGTATTCCTGTCAAACTCCAGAACAGGGGTTTCGTCGTTAATAATCTGTCTGAATAGTGAATATGCATAAGCAGTCCGGTGCTGAAGCAGGTTCTCAAGAGCTATATATTGAAACTGAATAGTATCCTGTGCGGCATAATAAATCTCTTTCAGATAATCAGCAGCAGCATTGGTTCTTATCTCTCCGAGTTTTGCGATAAGCGACCCTTTGAGGTTTAAGTATTTCTTTTCTTTCCAGTTAACGCTGCTTATTGCTTTTCTAAGATCAGGCAGGTCTGCAGAGTCAAGATAGACCATCGAAATGCTTTTTGCAGCTTTCTTTCTTATTGCGGAATCACCTGAGGCAAAATCCTCAAAAAAAAGTTTTGATTTTTTAGAAAATGGATCCGGCCCTTTTAGAGTGTCTGCAGGTATAAAACTGGAATAAAACTGTTTAATAAATTCACTAGGTGATGATAATGTATCAGACTGAGAGGCTAACAGATGCAAAACTCCATCTTTATAATACTGCTTTGCAAATACTGTTCTGCTGCTGCCGGTATCAGTCACTACCCTCTCCCTTACTTTTATTCCATTGGACAGCGTTTCCTTTTTATCAACCCTTACTATAAGCGTCGAATCTTTCCCCGAAAAAGAGTTACCCTCAAAATCAAACAGTGATGTATCTTTTGTATAGAAATAACGGGGCCATTTGTAATACGCTACAAGTATCTTTTCTCCTGTTGTGTCATTCTTTACAACTTTGCTTTTCATATCCAGCATAGAAAGAAAGCTTTCATTCTCCGCATCATCATCGTCGTAACCGCCATACATGGCATATTCAGGCATATCCAGCTTAATCTTCTTGTCTTCCGGAAAAACAGGTGAGTTGACAGTATAATACAACGCTGTGTCTTTTCTTTCAATAACCTGTCCATAATTTACTGGCAGTAATTCGAATGAGTTCAGGAAATTACTCATTACCGCTACTTCCTGCTTGCCATGAGCCACCAGCGTATAATAATGCGGCCCCCTGATAATAAATCGGGTCAGAAAAATTCTCCCGTCTTTATCCCTGTACTTAGCATCAAGCGCCGGATAACCTTTGTAAGTTATTTGCTTTCGCATCAACTGGGTATCAATAAACTCTGATGCCATAAAACTCTCATCCATTAATGCGAGGTCAAATGTGTCCTCCTCAATAAAGCTGAAATTGTGAACATCAGTTCTGATGATTCTTAACTGTACGCCATTAGTTTTATCCGCAGCATCATAAAGCCAGCTACCGTCATTGCCAGTGTATGGTTCATGTGGCATCAAAACAGAAAAGCCTCCATAAGAAGGAGAAAACTTTTTCCACCCAGTTGTACCGTTCTTGTACTCTTTTAACTGGATGCTTCCGAAAAATTTGTTCGCTTCATCTCCAAGCTTAACATAATCAGCATTGCCGCTCATCTTAAAGAACAATATTTCAAAAGGAGTGATGAAAATATTATACCGTTGTACATCGCCTCTCCTTGTCCTGTTCAGGATATCAAAACCTTTGTATCCATTTTTTACTATTGTAGCCTTTGAAAGGATTTTTCCCGGCACATTCTCGTATAGCAAACTGTCAATGACCTTATAGACTTTTTCTTCGTCATGGTTCCACATCCAGGCGTTGGTCAGCACACGGGTAACCATATAATAGCTGCCATTGGCCATATCAGCATATTGTCGTAAGTCAGTATATGGGTCATCACCAGATTTATAAAACTTACCCGGAATATCCACTTTAAAAAAACCATCTTCTGATGCTTCTGTTTTAAAAGTAACCGGAACTCTTATCTTATCCACAATATCTTTTTCCCTGCTGTCTCTTTCTCCCATCTTAACAGGCCTCACTTTATATCCTTTTTTTCTGAGCATTTCAATTACTCCCCTGCCGCCTGGCAGATGTGCTGCTCCCACACCAACGAATAATGAAACTCCGGTTTTAATAATCGAGTCAATAGAGTTGGCCTGTATTTCATTCCTTTTGTACAGGAACTTTTCATCAAAAGCTGCCGATACACTATTAAACTTGTTGATGCTGTCAAGCAGGTCCAGATCACCGGAGCGGTAGGCATCCTGAAGCTTGGCCGGAGAATAATCTTCTGCTACATCTCCATAGCTTCTTTCTTTCCTGTTTTTGTCTTTTGCAGCATCTCTATACGCTTCTGCCATTAGCCTCATACTTTCCCCATAGTCTTCAACACCAGCCACTTTTTTACCTCTCTTTTTACCGCATTGATAAATGTACATATCGAGATAAGTATCTTCCTCAAAATCGCCAGACTGTCCGCCGTAGGTGCGGTAAAGCAGGTTATTAATAACAGCAGGATTACTGAATAATGCCCTTTCTATTTTGGAATAATACTTATAATATTTCAATGAACTGATAGTAAGGAAATCAGAAAGCATTTCAAGCCCGGGGTTCATATAACTGCTATAACGGCCACTGTAAAGTGAGTTAAAATCATATTTGTCCATATCCTCCTGCCATGTTTCCGGGTTAGTTTCCAATGCCACTACCTGTGCATTTTTTATGGCTATATAGAATGAATCTGGCAGGTGAAAGGCCAGCTTGCTGCTGACATGCATAGTACCTATAAGATAAGAAGGCTTTTTCTGGCCATTTCCTGTAATTTCCCAAAGCAGGCTGGGGTATTTCTTTTGCTTGATTACCGGCTGGGCCCCAGACTGAATCAACAGAAAGAGAGAAAAAAGGATAAGCGAAGATTTTTTCATAAAAAAAGAGAGTATTTTTTGATATTAAACAAATGTAAGATGCAGATTTGCAATAAAAAGCATAAAGTTTCTATTACCAGCCCCTTAATCCCAAAATTAGAGATGGTTTTTAAAGTCAATTTGTATTAACTTTGCACCCTGAAAAAGTTTAAGCTTTGACCAAACCCGGCGCCGTAAGGCCGGTTTTGTCCGCCGCTTTATATTGTTATTCCGGACAAGCAAAAACACCAGGCTCTCCACCAGGTTTGTGTCAGACAGCGTATTTATCACTAATATTAAATGACACATGAAGCTATCACAGTTCCGTTTTGACCTCCCTTTGAACCTTATTGCTCAGCACCCTGCGAAAAGAAGAGAAGACTCCAGAATGATGGTTGTACACCGCCACACCGGTGAAATTGAAAACAGGTATTTCCGTGATATTATTGATTACTTCGATGATAAGGATGCTTTTGTAGTTAACAATACCAAAGTGTTTCCCGCCCGTATGTACGGACGTAAAGAGAAAACCGGCGCTAAAATTGAAGTTTTCCTGCTCCGTGAATTGAACAAACCCAACCGCCTGTGGGATGTAATTGTTGATCCCGCAAGAAAGATAAGAGTAGGCAATAAGCTGTATTTTGGCGAACAGGAAGACCTGGTGGCAGAAGTAATTGACAACACAACCAGCCGCGGCCGCACCATCCGCTTTCTTTGGGATGGAACTGAGGAAGAGTTCCGTGCAGTGCTGGAAAAGCTGGGCGAAACACCACTTCCAAAATACATTAAACGCAAGCCGGAAGAAGAAGATAAAGAAAGATACCAAACCGTTTATGCCAAGCATGAAGGTGCAGTGGCTGCACCAACTGCTGGCCTGCATTTTAGCCGTGAGCTGATTAAACGCCTTGAAATAAAGGGTATCCGCTTTGCCGAAGTAACCCTTCACACCGGACTCGGTACATTCCGCCCGATTGAAGTGGAAGACCTGAGCAAGCATAAGATGGATGCAGAATACTACAATATCGATGACACTGCATGCAAAATTGTAAACAGGGCTAAAGAATACGGTCACCGTGTATGTTCTGTAGGAACAACCACTATGCGGGCATTGGAATCATCCTTCACAGCACAAAAACTGCTGAAGCCTTCAGAAGGCTGGACAAATATGTTTATCCATCCTCCTTACGAATTCAACATTGCAGACTCGTTAGTTACAAACTTTCACCTGCCTAAAACCAGCTTGCTTATTATGACCAGCGCATTTGCAGGTTACGATCTGGCCATGGAAGCTTATAAAAAAGCAATTAAAGACAAATACAGGTTCTTCAGCTACGGTGATGCACTGCTGGTAATTTAAAATTGCCAAGATGTCATTTTACCGATAAAATGAATAAGCCCTGCAAATGCGGGGCTTTATTATTAAATTTGAATACTATGGAAGTTTTTAAAAGCAGGATAAGACATAACCGGCTGACTTACGTTTTTTTTGCCCTTTACCCTGTATTCCTGTATGCGTTAATTATCTACATTCTTCGAAATGAGAAATTTGTTAAACATTTTATTGATCTCCATTTCATCATAATGTGCCTTGGTATAATAAGAATGTTTTTCATCAACATGAACAAAATCTATGTTAACTCACTAACGGTGGATGTTTTTCAGCAAAAGCTATTCTTCGATTGTTTTGTATTTCTGAAAGGCAAAAAAGAATACGAAAGACGGTTTGACGAGATAAAGGTTAATATCTCAGAGCAATCAGCCGGTTTTTTCAGAACAGCCCCCTTAATCTTTTTTTATAAAAAGAAGCCGGGAGAAATGTATCTCTCGGCCTCAAAAGATAAAATTGCTGTACGAAAACTTAAGGAATTATCTGCCCTGTTAACTTCAATTACGCATCTTTCAAAAAACAAATAATCTTATTCCAGCCCAAACATTCCTTTATTTAATTGTTGCAAAATCTGAGTCTTATATTCTGCAGGCACCAGCAATGAAATATTATGATGGCTGCCGCCGTACGACACCATCCTGACAGGAATATTCAAAATAGAGCCAAACAATTTCTTCACCATATCCTCAGTTTCTGCAATCTCATTACCCACAACGGATATGATAACCTGGTTCTTGTCTATATCAATAGTTCCGAAAGGTTCAAGTTCTTTAACAATTTCATCCAGGTTGGCATCTGTATCAATCGTAAGGGAAACGGCCACTTCTGATGTGGTAATCATGTCAATTGGCGTTCTGTATTTCTCAAAAACTTCAAAAATCTTGCGCAGAAAACCATACGCCAGCAACATGCGGCTGCTCTTAATGCGGATGGCGATGATATTGTCTTTTGCAGCTACGGCCTTTACACCTTCGCTGCCTGCTTCTTCAGCAATTGTTGTGCCTTTTGCCTCCGGCTGCATGGTGTTGAGAAGTTTCACCGGCACTTTATACATCTGGGCAGGCCAGATAGAGGCAGGATGCAGGATTTTGGCACCAAAGTAGGCCAGCTCGGCTGCCTCATCGAAACTCATTTGCTCGATGGGAACAGTTTTCTTCACTACCCTTGGATCGTTGTTGTGCATGCCGTCAATATCAGTCCATATTTCACATACAGAAGCGCTGATTGCTGCAGCTATCAGTGATGCAGAATAGTCGCTTCCTCCCCTTTTCAGGTTATCCACTTCTCCCCTTGCATTACGGCAGATATAACCTTGTGTCACAAAGATTTTTTTATCCTTGTTTTGCTCCAGTATAGGCTGCAACTTGCTTTTAATCACCTCCACATTGGGTTCATCATAAGCATCAATGCTCATAAACTCTAAAGCAGGCAGCAGCATATGACTAATACCTTTTTCTTCAAGGTATGTACAGAAAAGTTTGGTAGAGAGCAGTTCGCCCTGTGCCAGTATATCCTTGCTCAGCGCTTCGCTGAAAGATATTCTGAGAATGATGTTCAGAAACTCAAAGTGCTCGGCCACAATCGCTTTTGCTTTGGCCAGAGTTTCTTCTTTTTTTACCAGATCGCTGATGAATGCCTGGTAATGCGCTTCCAGTTTATCAATAACCTGCTTGGCAGCATCCCTGTCGCCTTTTGCAATGTTGTCACCAATTTCCACCAGGGCATTGGTGGTGCCTGACAAGGCAGACAGTACAACGATAACAGGCTCTGTTTCCTTGGTAACCATGCCTGCGATGTGTTGCATCCGCTCCGGACGGCCCACACTGGTGCCGCCAAATTTCATTACTTTCATTTTCTTCTCTGTTAAATTTTTGGAATTAGTGATGGGCAAGCAAGGTGTCAAAGATAATACAAGAGCCTTTTATGCAGAAATTCAAACACAAAACATAGTAATGTCAATATTATTTTCCCAATATCTGGGAAAACATAATATCTAATTCCTATAAAAAAGATATGTTTGAAAAGGGGTAGGAGAATTCGAGACATCAATAGTTATGGGATAACCATAGCTATTATAAGTATATACAACAGATACACTACTATTTTGTGGAATTGCACTTGTGCTGGTGTAATATACCTTATCCCATCTGGTTGGGTTATTCTTTGTATAGCCCCCGAATCCTTCACCAATGTCAGGATACCGTAAAGTAATATTTCGGAATGGGTTATTAGAGGCATCATATTGACAATCAAGCTTCGTAATTGCATAGTTAGTTGTGGTTGCTATCTGTCTATAAACAGAATCGTACTTACTATTCAAATTACCATTTACAAAGTAATTTTTTAAAGTAACCTCGTTTGTTGGTATCAGGTTGCCGACTTCATATGCTGAACCAGAAATATGATAGGTCACATTATCTAATTTGGTATAAGAAAACGAACTGGTAGATTGCAATACTGAATTAATATACTGCCTGATAGAATCCTTTTTCACGATATAGTCAGCATAGTAACTTAAAAAAACGGTGTCCGTCAAAATCACACCATTATCTAATGTCGTTTTCGTTGACGTTAAAATTGGGGAACTATCATTACCTGTGTAGCTGCGCACCTCCTCAGAAAACGAACTCACAACAGGTGTACCACGTTGGAACCATTTCTCCGTGATCTTGTTTACACGACCTTGGCTATCATAATAGTATTTCCTGACAGAAAATGTATCAATGCCAATTTGTTCAGTAGTATCTAATAAAATATAAGCCTCCAGAATAGTTCCTTCACTCGAATGAACTGGTCTTGTTGATATAATTGCTTCATCAACTTCCTTCTGACAAGAAACAAAAAAAGAAATGCTGAAAAAACAAGCTAATGCTGCTAACCAACCCTTCATAGTAAATAAATTTTCACTATAAAGTTAATGAAAACCTGTTTCCAAGTTCCTTTAAGTCATTTACCACAGCTTCCAGTAACGGTATGCCGTTTTTCACTCGTTTCGCTTCAAATTCTCTTTCAGGGTCGCCGGGTACCAGCACTTTTTCCTGCCCGGGCATAGGTTTCGCCTTTCTGAAACCGCCAATCCAGTTATCCATGTGCTCTTTATATTCTGCTGCAGGCCTGAACGCATCTACCCGCATTGCCCCGAGAAAATGGCCAATGCCCTTTCCCGGCTGCTGTGACGGCATGGGCACATAGGCAGGAAAAGGTGGCACCCACGGTGCATAATTTGCCCCGCTGAGAAGTGCCGAAAACAAATCAACAATAGCGCCTAATGAATATCCTTTATGACTGCCATGCTCACGGTCGCCACCCAGCGGCAGCAACGCACCGCCTTTTTTCAAAATATTGGCATCAGTTGAGGATTTTCCCTCAGCATCCTGCACCCATCCTATCGGTGCTTCAATGTTTTTTCTTTGTAAAATTTCAAGCTTGCCATTAGCAGCCGTTGTAGTGGCTAAGTCGGCAACAAAGGCCGGTTCGTTACCGGCAGGTGCTGCCACACAAATGGGGTTTGTGCCAAGCATTTTATCAACAGAAAAAGTAGGGGCCACCAGCGGACTGGCATTCGTCATAGCCACACCAATCATTTCATGCTCCAGCGCCATCATGGCGTGATGTGCAGCAATGCCAAAGTGATTGCTGTTCTGCACACTTACCCAGCCGGTTCCCACCTGCTTTGCTTTTTCGATGGCCACCTTCATGGCAAAAGGAGCAATAACCAGACCCAAGCCGCTGTCGCCATCAATTACGGCAGTCGAAGGGGTTTCATGAATGATTTTGATATTGGGTGTTGGGTTTACCCGCTTCACATCCCAGAGGCGAACATAACCGCTGAGCCGGGCCACACCATGCGAATCAATACCACGGAGATCGGCTGACAGTAATGCTTCTGCGGCCGTAACCGAATGTTCATCACTGCAGCCAATGGCTTTAAATACTGAACTTGTAAAATCGAACAATTGCTGGTAGGAAAACTTTTTTTCTGACATGGCGCAAAGATAACCAGCAACGACAAAGGAGAAAATAACTGAAAGGCAATATCAGGATTTAAGTTTCATGGAAACAGGGTCCCAATTAATCACTTTCTTTTTAAAATAGCTGTCATTGCAGGCAAGACAAGGTGCAGCAGCCCTGAAACCAAAACTGGCATCTTCAACTACCGGCTTTTTCGTTCTTACTGATTCAAAAAAATTAATAAAGTGCTCCATCCGGTCATCATAACCTTCGGGGGCCGAGAAGCGGATTGGAGGAAGGTCACTCACTTCCTCTTTGGGATATTTTTCAACGTAAGCCCGGGCAATTTTCTCCTGCATATCCTTTGTATATGTATCATATGTATCCCAGCCGCCATATCCAGGCGATTTGGCAATCTTGTTCCTGTATAATACAAAATCATTCCAGCCAAAATCAATCATCCCTTCAGAGCCACAGAATTTTACTTTTCCGGCCTCAACTTTTTCTGCACCGCTTACAAGATTTACTTTCAATAACACCTGGAAAGCCGGGTGCTCTTTAGTAGCGGCATATTCCATCACGGCGGTCATCACATCGGGTACATTACGGCCATCTTTCCAATAGGACAAATCACCCGTTGCAAAAATTCTTGACGGGCCTTTTGAATCGGTAAGAAAATGAATACCGGAAAGAAGATGTACAAACAAATCTCCCGCAACTCCTGTTCCGTATTCTTTATAATTGCGCCACCAAAAAAAATGCTTGGCATCAAAAACCGGAAGCCTCTTTTTTATGCCGGCACCTGATCTGCCTGCTTTAAAATATTTTTCCCAGGCAATTGTTTTATCCGAAGCATCAAGGGGCATTGTATATTGCCAGGCACCAAGTGCAGTATGCCTGTCAAAAGACGCTTCAATGCAGTTTAGTTGACCAATCTCACCTGCCTTGTACAACTCCTTCGCTTTGGCATAAGCCACACTGCTTACCCGCTGGCTGCCAACTTGTAAAACTGCCCCTGTTTGCTTTTGAACATTAATTACATTCCATCCCTGGCTGATCTGATGTACCATAGGCTTCTCGCAGTAAACAGCCTTACCAGCCTTCATCGCATCAATTGCAATTACATCATGCCATTGATCTGAAGTGGCAATAATCACTGCATCAATATCTTTTCGAGCTAGAATCTCCTTATAGTCCTGTGTGGTAAAAATATCTTTTCCGAAAAGCTCTTTACTTCTCTCCAGCCTTCCCTGGTATAAATCACAGGCTGCAACAAACTCCACCCCGGGTATTTGCAAAATCGTTTTCACATTCCTTTGCCCCATAATTCCCATTCCAATGCAGGCAACGGTTACTTTATCATTTAAAGAAATCTTTTTCTCTGCGAGCAAAATCCTGTTTTCAACATAATCCTCAGCAGCCAGTCCCTTAAGTGT
>CALLZY010000177.1 GCA_937858715.1 uncultured Chitinophagaceae bacterium
CATCCATTTGCCGGTATTTATTTTTTCCTGCGGCGGAATATCACCAGCAGCAACAATACAACTACAGCAGCGCCGGCATACCAGTATTTCTTCAGCAGGGCTACATAGTCCGTAGCTTCTCCTGTTGTTGCGCCGCTTCCTTCTTCTGAGGTTGGCAGCTGCCAGCTGGCCGAATCCTTAGGAATGGATTTGAGTATTTCGGCTGCCTGGAACCATGCTGTATCCTGTATGGTATATGGATTTTTAAAATCATTATAATACACTTTTCCGGCAGGCACAGTAATACGGCTGTTATCTTTCTTCAGCTGCACTTCCACTTCGCCCTCATAAACAATCAGCCGGCTGCTTTCTTTGCTGTGCGAAAACAGGAACCGGGTTCCTTTACGCATCAGTTTTTCATTCAGGCTTTCTATTATCAGGTTCTTATTATTGTCGGCCTTCTCACCGTTTACCATTACATGCCCGTCATTAAGTTGAATAACCATATCGTTTCCGTCGTTATTGGTAATTACGGCTTGTGTCTTAGGAAGCACCATCAGTACTGTATTCTTATCCGGGCTCATCATCAGCAGGCCTTTGGGACCGGTTTTAAACGTGGTGCCTGTTTCGGGTTTGCTTGTCTTTGGCATTTTCTGCCCGTTTTTAGTAATGCTGATGTCATCAGACAAAGCCATATAAGCATCGCTTGAACTAACGCTGCCGCCGGTGGACACAATATGCCCGCCGCCACCGCAGTGTTGTGTGCGGCTGCCAATCTTAGCCACCTTTTTCCCGTTGATGAGTACATTGGGGTCACCATCAGTAATAACAAAACTGTTGCCACCACAGCAGGCAGCATGCACACCTCTGTCGCCCTCGCAGGCCACCGGCATTCCGTTAATAAGCACATTGCCATTGCCCGTGATTACAGGCCCTGATACGGCATGTGAACAGCCAATACATCCATGTGCATCAAAAGGGCAGAAAGCTATACTGCCGATATGGGCATACAGGCTGGATGATACGGCTGACACCTTGTATTCCTTGCTATACTTTTTGCCTTCATATTCTGCGGTAAGTATGATTTTGTTTTCACCAACATTATTAAATACCGGACGGCTGGAAGAACCTTTATCAGGTTCAAAACTGCCGGTGCCGCTCCATTGTACATTATCGCTCAGGTCAATTTCTTCATCATCCTTTCCCGTTATTTTAAATGAAGCGCCAAAGAGCCAGCCTTTGTCAAATACTTTAGGACTGCTGCCCAGCGGAAACAGTAACTCAGGCACAACCTCTCCCGGCTTCAGTGTAAAGGTCATCGTGGATTCTTCTTTACCATCATAGCGCATATAAAATGTGCCGGTGATAACATCACCCTGTTTCATTCCGCTTATCCTTGTATGTACTTCCTCTTCAACAAACCTGTTACCATCCTGCATGGATTGGTTCAGCGGCCCGCTGATGCTGAGTTCGTTTCCATCGAATGTGCCGGTGACGGAACCGGTAAAAGAAATATAATCGCCGGGGTCAGACTTTGGGCCAAATTTCAGTTTGGTGGTAAGCACAGCAGTGCTGCCGTCCACCTTCATACTGATTTTATTGGTGTAATAAGCAGCATTAAAGTCGGGGCCTTTGGGTATCAGGGCTACAGTTCCGGTGTATTGTTGCTGGGCAATGGAGGAAAGAGAAAGGGCTGCCAGCAGAAGTGTTGTGGCAAAACGTGGCATAAAAAAGTATTTGCCAGTGAAGTTGCACACAGCTGCAGGCCGGTTACAATGACCTGCTTCAGCCATATATATGATTATCGTTAATAAAACAACAACCCGCTGTGTATGCAACGGGTTGTAAAGGCTGTAAAAAATACTGTTTATTTTTTTGGTTCTTCTTTTACTGGTGCAAGATGTTTGGCAAAGAAAGCCTCCATTGCTTTATAGAAGTCAATCTGGTTGTTCTCGTTGGCAAATCCATGTCCTTCATCATTTTTCACCATATACTCAACGGTAATTCCTTTTTTCTTCAGTGCTTCCACCATCTGGTCGCTTTCGGCCTTGTTTACACGGGGATCGTTGGCTCCCTGTGCAATGAACAAAGGCACTTTTATTTTATCAACATGAAAAACAGGTGATGCTTCAGCCAGCAGGGCACTGTCTTTTACCGGGTCGCCTACCAGCTCTGCAAACATGGCCTTATACGGCTCCCAGTAAGGCGGGATGGTTTTCATGAATGTAAACATATTGGATACGCCTACGTAATCAACCGCACAGCAATACAGGTCGGGTGTAAAAGTAATACCGGCCAGTGTGGCATACCCTCCGTAGCTGGCACCGTAAATGGCCACCCGTTTGGGATCGGCAATGCCCTCGTCAATAAGATACTTCACACCATCGCTGATGTCGTCCTGCATGGTTTTGCCCCACTGTTTGGCACCTTTCAGCCAGAACTCTTTGCCATAACCGGTAGAGCCACGGAAATTCATTTGCAGCACAGCATAGCCACGGTTGGCCAGGAATTGTGTTTCGCCATTGAAGCCCCATTGGTCTCTTGCCCAGGGGCCACCATGCGGATTGATAACCACGGGAAGGTTTTTTGCTTTCACGCCTTTGGGTAAAGTAAGATAGCCGTGAATGGTAAGTCCGTCCCTGCTTTTATATTCAACTGGTTTTACAGCGGCCATTTCTTCTTCTTTCAGCCAGGGAGCTGAATTGGCCAGGAATTTGGTGTCGCCGGTTTTCTTATCGTAGAAGTAGTATTTGGAAGCAAGCTTATCATTGCCTGTCCACACAATAAACTTGTCTTCATCGTTGTTGTTGCCGTAGATGCCAATTTCGTATCCTTTAAATTTCTCTTTCATTTTGTTGTACTCGGCCTCTGCTTCTTTGTCCAGAAAATGATACTCCCGTTTCCAGGAAGTATAAGAGGCATCTTCCAGCACTTTGCGTTTGTGAGAGAAAGAAAGTCCGTCCACATCATAATCGGGATTACTGTAAATCTCTTTTACCTCTTTGCGGGCAGCCAGGTCGTATTCCACAATGGCTGTTTTATCTCTGCCAATATTGGTGGATACATACACATTCTTGTTGTCAAAAGTGAAGAGCTGGATACCGAAATTATCTTTATAGGTAGTGGTCAGCAATGAATCGAAAGGAGCAGCTTCGGAAGCACGGTGATAGAACGTGGTGTTTACACCATCTGTTTTTGTGGCAATTCTTATCAGCCCGGTATGATCGGTGTACCAGCCATCAAAGTTTTTATCGTTCTGATACAACACTTTTGTTTCACCGGTTTCAATGTTGATGCTGTAAGGGTCAAAGAAGCGGGGATCCCTTTTGTTCATCTGTATCAGCACTTCTTTTTCCTTTCCGGGTATGTAGCGCATATCATCCATTATAGCTGTTCTTACTTTTGGGAAAGGGGTAAGGGCTTTCAGGTCTTTGCCGTCAAGGCCAACAGAGAAAAGCTGGTAGTTTTCATCGCCGCCCACATCCTGCAGGTATAATATCCTGCTTCCCTTCCAGGAATAATTATAAATGTTGCGCAACGTGTCGCCGGTAACAGGGATGCCGGTGCTGTCTGATATTTTTCTTACAAATACGTTGGTGTGTCCTTTATATGGCGAGAGGTAAGAAATGTATTCGCCATCGGGTGATATCCTCCAGCCGAAGCTTTCAGGGTTTTTGAAAAACGTTTCTACGGGAATGACAGGAGGCTTTTCTTCTTTAGTCTCTTTGGTGTTGCAGGCTGCGAAAAAAAAGATTGCGGCAGCAGTCATTGCCAGCAAGCGAACTTGAACAGGTTTCATGGTGATTGTTTTATGGTTATGAATAAGGGCAACGGTGAAAGCTTCAGAGGGAAGACAGACGGATACTAAAGATAGTGTCTTTCGGTCAAGGAAAATCCTTACCAGAAAGGTTTACCATTGGCTGACAATATGTAAAGAGGCGGGCTGCTTACTTTATCACCACCTCGTCAATAAACAAGTGACTGGGCGAACCAGATCCTTCGTGCCATGCAGGTAATGAGCCCCCGTTAAAGGCTTTGATGCGTATATACCTCGCTTTTGTATTTACATCTGCTCCCAGCATTTGATGCACCGGGCCATGTGTATCTGTGGTAACGGTATTCTTTACTGTGGCAAGCGGTGCAAAGGTTTTGCCGTCATCGCTTATTTCAAACTGCACTTCTTTGGGATAAATAATCCAGGGGTTTACATCCTGCAGCACATGAATGCCGGTGTAGGTAATAGGTTTCACTGTTTTTAAGTCAACGATGGCTTCAAATGTTTTGCCATAATAACTCTGCC
>CALLZY010000178.1 GCA_937858715.1 uncultured Chitinophagaceae bacterium
TTAATATAAAAAATTATGTTTTTCGGGTTTAGTCGGGATTACTTTTTTGGGTTAAAATCATAGATAATATCAATGCAGTGGCAAGCTTCAGCAAGAGTGCCAAAGCCATCATCAGGAATTTTAATTTGAATATGTGCAGCTTTCTCATCTTGAAATATGCATTGTGGGTGAGCCCCGGTTGCGTGTAAAATTGGTTTGTATCAAACTGCCATTATGCATCACCAGTGTCTGCCGGTATATCATCTTTCCCTCTTTGCAGACAGGGCAGACGGTTATGTCGATGCCGGTTTTTATCAAAAGCCTGAGCCGGATGGGCAGGGTTGCTTTTGGTGTGGGAGGTAGCAGTTGTAGCTGATCATAGATATCTTTTATGCGCAGGGTTTTGTCTCTGGGGCTCAGATAGCCACAATGCCTGATCTTTACAAATTTTCTTGGTAATATGTGCTGTTCATACCGTCTCAAAAACTCCGCATGTGTCAGTGTCATCGACTTTTGTTTGTTTCCATCCTTGTAGTCCTTGTACTTGAATGTAATGGTCTGGTCATCGATCTCGGTAATACGGTGTGAGGTAATAGCTACTTTATGGGTATATCTACCAAGATACTCGATAATTTGGGCCGGTCCTGCAAAGGGCACTTTGGCATACACGTTCCATTTCTTATATCTGACAGTGTGAAGCAGGGTTATGACATCTTGTGCATCGGTAAATTGGATATCGCCATCTCCTAACATTTTTTCTATGTTTTCCATAATGGAGCGGAGACTTGCGAAGTTCCAAAAATGATTCGGCGTAGCCGAAAAAATTTTGGAATTTCGCAAGTCTCATGTTGGACGATGGTACCGACCGGATGGGAGGTATCTTGGCCAATTGGCACATTTGCAAAACCGCACCAGCCAACACTAAAGCCAAGTTTTGCAAAAGAGCCATTTTGCCCGACACTCAATTCAACGCTTCGCAAACCCAAAAGAGCCAAGCCCTCCCACCACCCGACAAAAAGCCCCATTGCGAAACTTATTTGAATTTTGTAACTTTGCAAAATGAAAAAGGCTGAAACTATAGAAGAACTATACAAAAGAAGAAACGAGTGGTTACCTGATATCCTTCATAATGACATCGGACGTTTCAACGTGTTCAGATTAGAGCCGTTTAAGGGAAATAATATCAAGCCTGTTCCCTACACTCGCAGAGATTATTTTAAAATAACCTTGCTTGTAGGCGAAAGCAATATTGAGTATGCAGACAAAGTTATTGAATTAACCAAGCCTGCATTGGTTTTTACAAATCCGTTTATTCCGTATCGTTGGGAACATACTGACAGCATACATCACGGTATGTTCTGCATTTTTGACCAATCCTTTTTTCATCAGTACGGAAACCTCAATAATTATTCGCCTTTTCAGCCTAATGAAAATCACGTTTTTGAACTTACGGAAGAACAACACAGCATACTGAAACAGCACTTTGAACGTATGTTTGACGAGATAAATTCCGATTTTCAATACAAATATGATGTGCTAAGAACGATTGTTTATGAAATCGTGCTTTTTGCTTTAAAAATGCAACCTGCAACCACTTTCGGCAATCACGAAAACAACGCTTCACAACGCATTGCCACTTTGTTTTTAGAATTGTTGGAACGTCAATTTCCCATTGATGACAGTCATCAAACATTAGTACATCGTTCCCCTGCCGATTATGCTACACAGCTAAACATACACGCCAATTATTTAAACAGAGCAGTAAAAGAAATTACAGGAAAAACCACTTCACAAATTATAGCAGAAAGAGTGTTACAAGAAGCCAAAATACTCTTGAAACAAACCACTTGGAACGTTGCTGAAATAGCTTACGCATTAGGATTTGCAGAGCCAACCCACTTCAACAACTTTTTCAAAAAACACACTAATGAAAGTCCGAGCAAATTTCGCAAGGTTTGAAATTTGTAGGTTTTCGTTTCTTTTGCGTTTGCTGACCACACGTTGCCGTTCTATCTTTGTACTCATAAAAATACCCTACACAGTTACAGGCAAGAGTAGGGAAATAAAAAATAGTAATGACTATGCTTTTATCAGTTGTTCATATTATAGGATTGTCGCTTACGCTTTTCCTTTCATCGTGTAAAGAAAATGTAAAAGCCGAGCAACCGGAAATCAATAAGACAGATAAGATATTGATTGTGTATTTATCCCGAACTAACAATACAAAAACGGTTGCGGAAATAATACAAAAGCAAGTTGGTGGCGATTTGGTAGCATTAGAATTGCAAACCCCTTACCCCGAAGATTACCAAACAACCGTCAATCAGGTATCTGAAGAAAACAGGACAGGATTTTTACCGTCACTCAAAACAAAAATTGACAGCATACAAAAATATGAAGTTGTGTTTGTCGGTTTTCCAACTTGGGGAATGCAATTACCACCACCAATGAAAGGTTTTTTAAACGAATATGATTTAAGCGGTAAAAAGGTAATTCCATTCAATACAAATGGCGGTTATGGTATAGGCAGTAGTTTTCAAACTGTAAAAGAACTTTGCCCCAACAGCAATGTATTGGAGGGCTATTCAACAAAAGGAGGAATTGAAAGAGACGGAATTTTATTTGTAATGCAGGGTGATAAAGAAGTGGAAGTACAAAAAGAAGTTCAGAAATGGTTAAGGGAAATAGGACTAATTAAATAACAAAAAAATGAAGATACACATAGAAAAAACAGTAGTGTTAAGCCTGGTATTGGCAACGTTAATTTCCTGCAACTCAGGAAACAAAACAAACACCAATTCAACTGAAAGTACATCAGCAATACAAACAACCTCTTGGGACAATTCTTACGGAGGTACAGACAAAGCATACGATACAACCCTTTTAAAACTTAGAGAAGAAATCGCTCCGAATTTTAAAACCTTAGAATTTAAGGACGACATTACTGGGAAAACAATGACCTACAATTTGTTTATTCCGAAAAATTACGACAAAACCAAAAGCTATCCATTGGTTCAATTTATAGCCGATGCCAGTACGGTGGGAAAAGGTGCTGTAGCTCCGTTGAAACAAGGTTATGGCGGCATTATCTGGGCAACGGATGAAAGTCAGGAAGAAAACCCATGCTTTGTTTTGGTGCCTTCTTTTGCAGGTCCCGATTGGGCGGTGAACGACAAGCACGAAACGAGTGATGAGGTGGCTATCTCTTTCAGATTGTTGAATAAGATAATTAAAGATTATAGCATTGATAAAAACCGAATTTATACCACAGGTCAATCTATGGGCGGAATGATTTCATTTTATCTGAATGCAACCTATCCCGATTTTTTTGCAGCTTCTATTTTTGTAGGCAGCCAATGGGACATCAACGTGCTTAAACCTTTGGCAAAGAAAAACTTCTTTTACATTGTTTCTGCGGGAGATGAAAAAGCATCTTCAGGTATGAAAGAAGTAGGGAATTTACTCACCGAAATGGGCGTAAAATATGGCTCAACGGAGTTTTCAGCCAAACTGCCGCAAGCCGAACAAGACAAAAAAGTGGAAGATTTAATCAAAGAAGGCTATGCGATCAACTTTGTACAATTTACACCCAAAACGGTAACACCTGAAGGTATTTCTGAAAAAGGAGCACCCGAACACATGTATTCATTCGATTATGCGTATCAATTAAAACCTGTAAGAGATTGGTTATTCAATCAAAGAAAAATGTAATTGAATTTTTATGATTGAAAGAAACGGAATTTTATTTGTAATGCAGGATGATAAAGAAGTGAAAGTACAAAAAGAAGTTCAGAAATGGTTAAGGGAAATAGAACTAATTAAATAACAAAAAAATGGAAACAAAAAAAGACATCATCGTATTAACCGGAGCAGGTCAGCTCGGTATGGCCATTTTAAGAAGAATGGCGTATGGCAATAAAATATTTGTTGCCGACTGGAAATTGGAAAATGCGCAAGCCATCAGCAAAACACTGGTGGAAGCAGGTTTTGATGCCGTTCCTTTTAAAACGGATATTTCATCGAGAGCTTCTATCTTGGAATTGATTGCAGCCGCACAAAAAGAAGGCGAAATTGCAATGTTCATCAATGCAGCAGGCTTATCGCCAAGCCAATCTACGAAGGAACATATTTTTGCGGTTGACCTTTACGGAACGGCAGTACTGTTGGAAGAATTTGGGAAAGTGATAAAGCCAGGCGGCACCGCTGTCACCATCTCCAGCCAGTCCGGGTACAGAATGCCTGCACTAACAGCCGAAGAAGACAGGCTATTGGCAACAACGCCAACCGAAGAATTGTTGGGCTTGGAAATGCTGAAACCCGAAAACATCAAAGATACTTTGCACGCCTACCAGATGTCAAAACGCTGCAACGGAAAACGGGTAATGGCAGAAGCGGTAAAATGGGGGGAAAAGGGTGCAAGAGTAAATTCTATTTCTCCGGGTATTATTATCACACCTTTAGCAATGGACGAAATAAATGGATTACATGCCGAATTTTATAGAAACATGTTCGCAAAATCTCCGGCAGGTCGCCCCGGCATGGCAGATGAAGTAGCTAATGTAGCAGAACTACTCCTCTCCGAAAAAGGTGCATTTATTACCGGTTCAGATTTTTTAATTGATGGTGGTGCTACGGCTTCTTATTTCTACGGACCGCTTCAACCCGAAAAAAATAAAAAATGACTAACTCGAAATTTCATTACGGTTACGTTATCGTTTTTTGTTGCTGCCTGATCATGGGCATCAATATCGGATTGGTAATGAGCAGTGCAGGCATTTTTTACACTCCTGTAAGTGCAGATTTGGGTGTTTCAAAAGGTGATTTCGGTTTGTATATGACCTTTGTATATGCCTTTTCATTTTTGATGCTTTCCGTTGCAGGGAAACTGCTGGATAAATATAGTGCAAGATGGCTGCTAACCATAAGCACAGCGGTGGTGGGTGTACTGTATCTGCTAATGTCGGAGTTTAATGCGGTTTGGCAATTTTATGTAGCAGGAGCAATTATTGGTATAGCACTTTCATTTCTGTTGTATTTAAGCTATCCAGTTTTAATCAATCGATGGTTTAATGCCAGAGTTGGTTTTTTCATTGGTGTGTGCAGTGCCGCTTCGGGTATAGGTGGCATCTTGTTTAATCCATTTGGCGGATATTTAATTGAAACTTTTGGATGGCGAACTGCTTATCTGGTTTTCGGTATCATCATTTTGGTTGTGGTAACCCCTTTGCTCGGCATCTTGTTGAGAAATCACCCATCGGATAAAGGTTTAAAACCTTACGGTGAAAAAGCAGAAACTACCGAAGTTCAAAATACAGGAATGGACTATGCGGCAGCCATTAAATCACCCGTATTTTATGCTTTACTGGTGTTTGCCCTTTTTATGATTGCCGTTTCCACACTCAATTTGTTTTTGCCCACTTATGTTACAACAGTTGGTTTTAGCGTGGAACAATCCGCTTTTGTAGCTTCTGCCGTAATGTTGGGCGTTACCATTGGCAAAGTAGCATTGGGTTACATTAACGACAGAAATTCATTGGCTGGAGTATTTACGTCAACAGGTTTGGGAATTATAGGTTTTGTATTTCTATTAATGGGAAAAGAAGGCATGATATGGATGACCATCGGAGCTTTCTTGTTTGGGTGGGCTTATGCAGGTGTTACCGTAGAAACAGCTTTATTGGTAAGGAGCGTTTTCGGCACAAAAGATTATTCAAAAATATTTTCCAATATATCTATCGCTTTGGCTCTTGGTGGAGCAGTAATGGCAGGTGCCTGGGGTTATCTCGCAGATATTTTGGATTTCAAAATCATACTTTCATCAGGAATAGTGCTCTTGTTGATTTCAGGTCTTATTGGATTTTATGCATTGAGAGCAAATAAAAATAATCACTACGCTGACTAAAATGCATATGGGTAAGCTAATTAGTTTTGCATCATCAAAAAGTATTAAAAATGAAAAAGCATTGCTGCCTTCATCTCCATACCCATAGAAATACCGAATTGGAAAATTTAGGAATTAGTAAATTTGCATAATTAAGTCAGTTCAACTATGCATGCAAATAAAAAACTTAGTCTTATTTTTTTGTGCTTAATGCCTATCATGAATACATTGGCCCAAACAAAAAACAAAGTACTTTCCGCACAAGAAAGCGACCCAGTAAAAATGGGTTGGATGCAGGGATTTCCTCCACCTGCTGATAAAATAGTAACCGCCATTGATGGCAGCTTTTTTCAATTCCCTGCTTTGCGCTATAGCGTTTGCCACATGAATCAATTTCTACCAACATCCATTGTGCAGGCATCACAAAACAATCGTTACACGGTTGTTTCAGCCATTGATAATAATATTGACAGTGTAACATTTCTTCCATGGAATAGCAATAAAAAAATTACCTGGAAAGAATCGTTGGATATCAACTATACCGATGGCATTATTATACTGCACAAAGGAAAAATTGTTTACGAACGATATTTTGGTGCATTGCAGCCTGAAGGCATTCATGCGGTAATGTCTGTAAGTAAAACTTTTACGGGTACATTGGGCGGTTTGTTAGTTTCAGAAGGTGTCTTGGATGAAAACAAAACTGCATCGGAATATGTCCCAGAATTAAAAAACTCTGCATTTGGCAATGCCACGATAAAAGAGATATTGGAAATGACCACTGCACTGCAATACAGCGAAGATTATGCCAACCCCAATGCAGAAGTATGGGCATTTAGCGCTGCCGGAAATCCCTTTCCAAAACCAAAAGGATATAAAGACGCTACTAACTATTACGATTACCTAAAAACGGTGAAGCAAAACGGAAAGCATGGCGATGCATTTGCTTACAAAACGATAAACACCGATGCTTTGGGTTGGATAATTTCACGGGTTACAGGTAAAAGTATTCCGCAATTGCTTTCTGAAAGAATATGGCAACCATTAGGAACACATCATGATGGGTATTACCAGGTGGATGGTGCAGGCATTGCTTTTGCCGGTGGCGGCTTCAACTGCAACCTGAGAGATGCAGCCATGTTTGGCGAAATGATACGCAATAACGGCCACTTCAACGGCAAACAAATTTTGCCTGTACAAGTAATTTCTGATATAAAAAAAGGAGGCAGCCAAGAAGCATTTGCAAAAGCAGGTTATAAAGATTTAAAAAACTGGAGCTATAAAAATATGTGGTGGATAACCCATAACCATGATGATGCTTTTGCAGCAAGAGGAGTTCATGGACAAACCATCTATATTGACCCTACAGCCGAAATGGTGATTGTGCGGTTTGCATCGCATCCTATTGCAGGCAATGCAGCAAATGATGGGAATTCATTACCGGCTTACCAGGCGGTGGCTGATTATTTAAAGATTTATTAATGAAAATTTTAATCAACTGAATATTCTTTTTTGCTAAATTTACGACATAATAAAAAAATTAAACAATAAGAGTTGTTCTCAACTCTCCGGACATGTTGAACATCGTAAAACAAAGTAAGCATCATTTTAAAAACTATATGTTATGAGTACACTTTTTCTAACCATCTCCAACGCAGTAAAACACTGGTATGTTCCACTTATTTTTGGAATCCTTTTCGTCATTTTCGGCTCATATATTTTTACAGTGCCCTTAGAAACATACGCAGGGCTTTCTGTTCTTTTCAGTATTTCATTTTTAGTCTCGGGTATTTTAGAAATTTTCTTTTCAATACAAAACAACAAGTCCCTTCAGGGATGGGGCTGGTTTTTGGTTGATGGACTTCTCAGTACAGCCATTGGTGTTTATCTTATTGCTAACCCCGGTGTATCATTTGCTGTGCTTCCCTTTGTTGTTGGATTCACACTGATGTTTCGTTCGTTCCAACTATTAGGTTTTTCTTTTGATATGAAAAGTCTAAAAATGTTGAACTGGGGCAATGTAGCCTTAACGAGTGTTATTGGTATTCTGTTTTCATTTCTGCTTATATCAAGACCCATATTTACAGGTATGTCTTTAGTAACACTTACAGCATTGGCGTTTATCTTTGTTGGAATATCCACTATTCTTTTATCACTTGACCTTAAAAAATTAAAAAATTTTCCTGAAAAAATAAGTCATGAATTAAAAGACAAAATTGAATCATTGCGAAAGGAAGTAGATCATGCAATGAAAAACAATGAGAAGGGTTGATGAATTATGTTTATTTCTTTTTTTATTAGTCAGAATAAAATGTAAACACTATAGAATGAAACTAAAGATTATCACTTTTATTCCAGTCATTTCATTTATGTTTTTTTTCACTGCTTGTAATTCAGGATATGAAAAAACTGGCAGCAATTCAGACAGCAATACTATAACAGTAAACATAAAAGAAATGAAACAAATCGGCACAGTAAGCGACCGTTTTCAATCATATAATGTTGAAATGGTAGAAGTGGTAGGTGGTAAGTTTTGGAAACCTTATAAATTGATGGACAGCCTTCCCTCTGCCGAGGCGGCATCGGGCTACGACATTTCTCAAAATAACGATCAGATGTATCGCAAAGTTCCCGAAATTAATTTGACCGATAAACGCCTGCTCAATCTTGCAAAAGGATTAGCACCTGCTTATGTACGGGTGAGTGGCACCTGGGCTAATGCCACCTATTTTCAGGATGACGATAAACCCGCTGCAAAAGTTCCCACTGGTTATGTAAATGTATTGACACGAAAGCAATGGAAAGGCGTTATTGATTTTATTAAAGCCACCAACTCTCAATTAGTTACTTCATTTGCCGTGTCAAATGGTGTACGGGATAAAAATGGAATTTGGACGCCTGTAAATGCACAAAAACTGGTCAACTACACAAAAACACTTGGTGGTTCTGTTGCAGCAGCAGAGTTATTTAATGAACCCAACATACCCACAGCCGGTGGAGAAATGAATAAAGATTACAACCTGAACACTTTTGCCAAAGATCTGCAAGTATTTACAATCTGGGCTAAGAAGGAAGTGCCGGGTATGCTTAGGCTTGGGCCCGGTGCTATTGGTGATGGCCTTCCCGGAATTTCTTTAGATGAAATAGGAAGTGGCGCTACCATTTTTTCTACTGAGGGCATGTTAACCACAGAGCCAAAACCTGTATTTGATGGGTTCTCTTATCATTACTATGGCGCAGCTTCAATGCGTATGATGAAGAGTGGGCCTTTTTCAATACAAGCAGAAAATGCGCTGGATAGTGTATGGCTTACCAAAACAGATGCCGTTGCAGATTTTTATAAAACTATGAGAGATAAATACCAACCGGGCAAACCACTATGGCTTACCGAAACAGCCGAAGCTGCGGCCGGTGGCGATCCCTTTGCGGCTACCTATCTGGATTGCTTCCGTTATTTATACCAGTTAGGTTCGTTGGCAAAAAAAGGTGTACAGGTAGTAATGCACAATACCCTTGCTGCAAGCGAATACAGCCTTATTGACCAGGATACCCACTTACCCAAACCCAATTATTGGGCAGCCTTATTATGGGCAAAGCTGATGGGTACAGAAGTATATGAAGCAGGCGAAAACAAACCCGGGGTTTATTTATTTGCACACAATACAAAAGGAAAAGAAGGTAGTATAACATTGCTTGTAATTAACACAAACAAAGGAGAAACCGATATGCATATTCCTGCCAACGCACAACACTATACGCTTACCTCAACAGAACTTCAAGGAACTGCCGTGCAGTTGAACGGGAAAGAATTAAAACTTACCGATAGTGATGAATTGCCTGCAATAAATGGTCAGGCTGTAAAAGCCGGAGATATAAAATTGCCTGCATTGAGTATAAGTTTTATAAGTTTTGACGATGCGGAGAAGAAATAGTTATGCTCAATGATTCAAAAAGAGGAGTGAATACAACATTGATGCGCCCGATATGGAAACGTTATAAATAGGGTGTATATTTGCACTTTTAATTCAATTAAAAACATCTAATATGAAAGCATCAATGCACTGGTTCACTATAGTGATACTTTTATCTGTTGTTTCTTGCAGTAATTCAAATACGTCAGCCAACAACAAAGAAAACTTCACTGTTTCCAATTTTTCAAGACTGAATTTAGAACTATTGGGTGATGTATATTACGAGCAAAGCGATAGTTCTTATATGACAGTATCTGGCAGTTCAGATCTGATTGAGAAGCTAAAAGTATCATCAAACGATGGAATGCTTTCAGTTAAGTTAGAAGACATTAAAAGTTTTTCATTGAAAAGAAAAGAATTGATTGTAAAAATAGGCTCTCCGCAATTGGAGCAAATTGATTTTAATAGCATTGGCACATTATATATCAGCAATTTATTTAAAGGCAACAACCTGAGTATTACGAATAATGGAGTTGGTAAAATCAAAATTGATTCCTGCAATGTAACGTCATTCCATTTAAACTCAAATGCTGTTGGTTCTATTGAGGTAAAAGGTTCATCCCAAACGTCAGTTATTCAGTCAGAGGGTATTGGTAAAATCGATTGTTCATCATTTAAGACTTTAAACACTAAAGTAGAAAGCAAAGGTATTGGGGACTTAGCTGTTTATTCACAAGACAGCATAGAGATGGTGGTTTTAGGCACAGGACACATAAGATATTTCGGAAATCCTGTAGTAGTAAGATCTAACATTTCAGGATTGGGAAAAGTAACTAACATGGGAAAATAGGTTGCCTTGACCAAAGGATTAAAAACTTAAGTAATAAATATATTTTAAGTATTACTTCGTCAATACTATGCACGTCATAGGTCATGGTAGGATGACTTGAACAGGCAACTACTCCGATACCCAAAAAATAAAAAAGCCAACCGCACAAGGAAAAAAATTTTGAGCCAGCCCCTTTGGCACATTTGGTTTTGCCCGATATTCAAAACCAATGCTTCGCAAAACCAAAAGAGCCAAGCACACCCACCGCCTAAATGGTTTGAAAATAGCTGCAAAAAAGAACAACAATTTATTGCTCTAAGATTTGTATTCTATGACAACGAGTTTCTATATTCACTTGGCGTAACACCCAACACCTTTTTTACATAGCGACAGAAAAAATACATACTCGAAAAATTCATCGAATCGGCAATTTCAGTTAAGGGCAAACTATGAGTGTGGAGTAATTAGATTATTCTTGAAGTGGCATAATTCTGTATCCATTCTGAAGCTGATTTACCACTGTTCTTTTTACAAACTTCTGAAAGATATTTGGGTGTAATGAATAATTGACTGGCATAAAATTCTACTTCCCGATGTTCAATACAATGAATTTCAACAAAACTTAAAAACCGCTGAAACAAAGAAGCATTCTCGTTATTTTGTGTTTTCTGTTCCATTTTATCGGCAAACACATTCCACATCTCCATTACAAATATTCGCAAATAATGATTGACTACTTCATTTCTAAATCGGTGATGGCTGTCATTGTATTTTTCTTTCAACAAATAACTGATAATTGTTTTTTATGACTCCAAAGATTATTAGGAAACATCATGTTTTCTTATTTTTGATTATTTAATTTCTCAAAAAAAATTGAAAGCATAAGTATATGTTCCTTCTCCTTTTCATAGAAATTGTTTATGTACTGATTGTAATAGCAGTAATCATCAAAATAATTTTAGATACTGACGATTCAGTAAAGGCTACTGCTTATGTATTATTTGTTGTATTGTTTCCGGTGGCAGGAATAATTGTTTATTTTTCTGTGGGTATAAATTATAGAAAAGAAACACTGTATTCCAGGAAGCTTGTGTTGAACAAAACGCAGGGTGATGAAGTGGAGCAAGTAATTAAAGCGTACCGACACAAAGGAGATATAAGCCTTGCCGATGGCTTCCCACAGTTTTATAAACTCAACCGCTTGTTTCCTCATGTTCCACTATGTTTTGCCACACAAAAAAACGAAGTAACCATATTAAGAAATGGAGAAGAAAAATTTCCGGAATTACTGGAAAGCTTGCAATCGGCCCGCCACCACATTCACCTGGAATATTATATTTACGAGGATGATGCAATTGGCAATGTCATTGCAGACATACTTATTAAAAAAGCAAATGAAGGTGTACAGGTTCGATTTATATACGATGACTTTGGAAGCCGCTCCATTCGCAAATCCCTTGTTCCGAAACTTAAAAAAAATGGAGTAAAAGTATTCCCTTTTTATAAGCTCTTGATTTTTCGTGTTGCCAACCGCCTCAATTATAGAAACCACCGAAAGATTGTAATTATAGACGGAGAAACTGCATTTGTAGGTGGAATAAATATTTCTGATAAATACGATAATTCCAAACAAAATAAATTGTATTGGCGAGATACACATTTAAAAATAAAAGGAGAAGCCATATGGAGTTTGCAAAATATTTTTATTGCCGACTGGAATTTTTGTTCGGGAGAAAAGCTGAAAGTTGAAGAGTCTTTTTTCAAAAGACATTTTAGTATTGATAGCTGTCAATGGAGCCAAATTGTAAGCAGCGGGCCCGACTTTGTAAGACCCGATGTACTGCACAGTTATATAAAGGCCATTGAAAGTGCTAATGAAAATATTTTTATTACAACGCCTTATTTTATTCCGCCCAAAGAATTACTCACAGCCCTTAAAATGGCTGCAATAAGTGGAATAGATGTAAGAGTACTGGCTCCTGGTATTTCAGATTCAATGATAGTAAATGCCGTTACCAAATCCTATTTTGGTGATTTACTTGCATGTGGGGTTAAAATCTATTTATATGAAAAAGGATTTGTACATGCCAAAACTATGGTCTGCGATAACCAACTGGCCATAGTAGGTACCACCAATTTAGATCATAGGAGTTTTGAATTGAACTTTGAAGTGAACGCCATAGTGTATGACCATCAGGTTGCAACAAATTTGAAAAATTTATTTTTTGATGATTTAAATTTTGCTACAGAGATTAATGCTGCCCAATGGATGGAAAGGCCTAAATTGAAAAAATTAATTGAAAAAACGATTCGTTTATTTGCTCCCTTGATGTGATAAGGCAGCACCGAAAGCAATTAAAAAGAACAAATAAAGCAACATGCATCATTACAGTGAATCTTGCTCAAAGATAACTGCTACATAAAACCTGTGTGCTTAGTCCAGCTTTACCCTAAACTCACTTGGCGTAACACCCAACACCTTTTTTACATAGCGACTGAAAAATGACATACTCGAAAAATTCATCGAATCGGCAATTTCAGTAAAGGTTAATTGGTTGTTACGAAGCAACAAAATCAGTCTTGAAGTGGCATAATTCTGTATCCATTCCGAAGCCGATTTACCACTGTTCTTTTTACAAACTTCTGAAAGATATTTGGGTGTAATGAATAATTGACTGGCATAAAATTCTACTTCCCGATGTTCAATACAATGAATTTCAACAAAACTTAAAAACCGCTGAAACAAAGAAGCATTCTCGTTATTTTGTGTTTTCTGTTCCATTTTATCGGCAAATACATTCCACATTTCCATTACAAATATTTGCAGATAATGATTGACTATTTCATTTCTAAATCGGTGATTGGCGTTATTATATTTTTTTTTCAATAAATAAAAGTCTTTTCTGCGTTGCTCTGCAACTTCCTTTTCCAAATTAACCACAGGATTTTCCTTTGAAAACATATACCCTTTTATTCCCCAACCAATATTTGGATTGTTTTTACTCAATAAATCAAACGAAACCAGAAAAAATGTCGCTTTAAACTTTGGAGAAAATTGTAAATCCTGAATTTCCTGATTGGGCAAAAAAATAACAATGTCGTTTTTTTTGATATAATAATCCTTTTTATCCAAACGAAACTGACCTTTACCACCACTGCAAAGAATATGCGTGAAATAAGATTTCATAAAATCTTTCGGCACTAATTCGTCTTTTAACTGTTCTATTACGAAGATGTCTTTCATTTTCTGATTTTTACTTTCAAAAACAAAAATACAGAAATATGTGAAAGTATTACTGTAATATATGTAATAGTTTATTTGCTTCTACATCCGAACTTTGTGGTATCAAAAAATTAAAAATTATGGAAACAAATAATCAAAACAGTAGAAGAGATTTTTTAGTAAAATCAGCATTGGCAGGTGCAGGATTAGCTTTCGGAGGTTCAATCTTTGCTTCGGCTGCAAATTCAAATAATCAAACAAATACTAACAACACTCAAAAATTAAATTCTGAAATGAAAAAAAGAAAATTAGGCAAATTAGAAGTAACCGAACTCGGTTATGGTTGTATGAATATCGCTTGGGCTTATGGCGGTCCAACTTCTAAAAAAGATGCCATCCAATTAATCCAAAGAGCTTATGAAAGTGGTATTCGTTTTTTTGATACCGCAGAAATTTACGGCCCATTTTACAGCGAAGAAATTGTTGGCGAAGCCTTAAAATCTTATAGAAATGAAGTAGTAATTGCTACCAAATTCGGCTTTGATATAGATCCAACTTCAGGTGTAAGAGGCGGACTGAAAAGCGAACCCAAACATATAAAATCGGTGGTAGAACGAATGTTGAAACGCTTACAAACCGACCATATTGATTTGTTGTATCAACACCGTGTTGATCCTAATGTTCCCATTGAAGACGTGGCAGGTGCGGTAGCAGATTTGGTTAAAGAAGGAAAAGTAAAACATTTTGGTTTGTCCGAATCGGGTGAAGCCACCATTCGCAGGGCACACAAAGAATTTGAAGTTACAGCCGTTCAAAACGAATATTCATTTTGGACAAGAGACCCAGAAAATGAAGTGTTGGCAACCTGCGAAGAATTGGGAATTGGTCTTGTGCCTTGGAGTCCTGTGGGAATGGGGTATTTGTCGGGACAATTCGCTCAAGGCTTTCCGTTCCGTGATAATGATTTACGAGTAACGGCACAGTTTCCTCGTTTTACTGATGAAAATATGATGCGAAACCGTCCGATTGTGAACATTCTTCAAAAAATGGCTCACGAGAAAAATGCAACGCCTATTCAAATCAGTTTGGCTTGGCTGTTGGCAAAAAAACCGTTCATCGTTCCAATTCCTGGGACTATCAACCTAAATCATCTTGATGAAAACAATGCTTCGGTAACTGTGCAATTGACAGCGACAGATATGAAAACCCTGGAAGATGCCTTTGCAAAAGAAACTATCTACGGAAGCAGAGCCCCTGAAATGCTGAAAGAAGCTCACGACATTGGTGTCAACTTTGGCACAAGCTCCAAAGGAACAAACGGAAAAACTCCATTAAGAAAAAAATAAATGACTATGGAAAAAAATATCAATCGCAGAGATTTTCTGCAAAACAGTACATTGCTTTCGGGCGGTTTACTTTTGGGAAGTATGGGACTTTTTTCCTTTACAGGTACAGGAAATGAAAAACTTAACAACCATCCTATTTCATATTCCGATAAAAAGAAACGCAAAGTTGGTTCGTTGAAAGTATCGGCCATCGGATTGGGTTGTATGAGTATGGCAGGTGTGTATAATCCACGACAGGACAAAGCTGAAATGGTAAAACTCATTCGCAATGCGTATGACAATGGCGTTGATTTTTTTGATACTGCCGAAGTATATGGACCATTTTTTAGTGAAGAAATTGTTGGCGAAGCATTAAAACCTTTCCGAAATAAAGTAAGTATCGCGTCCAAGTTTGGATTTGATTTTAATGGAAACAGTGTAATCGGAAGAAACAGCCAACCACAACACATCAAACAAGCGGTAGAAGGAATGTTGAAACGCTTACAAACAGACACTATTGATTTGTTGTATTTACATAGAATGGATCCGAATGTGCAGATTGAAGAAATTGCAGAAACGGTAAAAGACTTGATTAAAGAAGGTAAAGCAAGGAATTTTGGTTTGTCGGAAGTTTCACCCGAAACCATTCGAAAAGCAGATGCCATACAACCAGTTGCAGCTTTGCAAAGTGAATACTCTATGATGGAGCGTGTAATGGAACACGACATTTTACCATTGTGCGAAGAACTCGATATTGCTTTTGTTCCTTGGGGTCCTGTTTGTCGTGGTATGCTAACAGGAAGATTTGATGAAAACTACATTCCCGAAACAGAATATCGCAGAGCTGGCGTTCCTTATTTTACAACGGAAGCCTTAAAAGCAAATTTAAAAGTAACCGAATTAGCCAAAGAATGGGCGGTGAAGAAAAATGCTACACCGGCACAAATTGCATTGGCTTGGTTAGTGGCTCAAAAACCGTTTATTGTTCCTATTCCCGGAACAACCAACGTTAATCATTTAACGGAAAACAACGGATCATTGAATGTGAGTTTTAGCAATGCTGAATTAAAAGAAATTAGAACTTCTTTGGAAGCCATTCCGACAATTGGTTTCAGAGAAAAAAAATCTGTCTTTGAAAATCTATAAAACAAATCATTATGAACAAGGATATATCATACAATTATTCAGGCAAGATAGCATTAGTTACAGGAGCAGCAACAGGCATTGGCTTAGGCGTTGCAAAAGCATTTGCAATTTCAGGTGCTTCGGTGGTTTTAGCGGGGAATAACCTGAAAGCTGTTCATAAAGCTGCACAGGAACTTGAAAAAATCGGGGCAAAGGTTTTAGCAATACAATGCGATGTAACCTCTGAAGAACAGGTGCAAACGATGATTGATAAAACCATACAAGTTTTTGGAAGACTTGATTTTGCGTACAATAATGCAGGCGTGATGAGCAGAAATACGGAAACCAGCGATCTTGCCACAGACGAATGGGAACTTGTGATGAATGTCAACCTCTCAGGAGTTCGCCATTGCATGAAATACCAGCTTTTGCACATGAAGAAGCAGGGCAACGGAGTAATCATCAACTGTTCATCTATGGGCGGATTGAAGGGTGCAAAGGGTTTGTCGGCTTATTCAGCTTCTAAGTTTGGTGTATTGGGATTAACACGGTCTGCGGCATTGGAATATGCAAGTCAAAACATTCGCATCAATGCTGTTTGTCCGGGGTTTGTGCATACGCCTATGGAGAAAACGGTTTCCGGAGGAAGTGAGGAAATCTTAAAAGCAATGGCAACAATGGTTCCGGCAAATCGCTTCTGCGAACCCGAAGAAATTGCGGACGCTGTATTGTGGCTTTGCAGTTCGGGGGCAACTATGGTAATCGGGCAGGCACTTGCTATAGATGGCGGAATTACGACATAACATATTAAACAGCAATATTAAAAGAAGTCAGAAAATTTGTATAACAACCAATAGGTAAATATGGCTGACCTTTGTTTCAGAAAATAAATACAAAATAAATTTACAAGTCATGAAAAAGAGTATCTTCTTATTATTAAGTGCGTTTTCCTTAGCAGGATGCGTACAAAACAAAAATCAAAATACTATGGAATCAAAAATTCAAGCCATCGAAGATAAGATGGCAATCAAGCAAGTGGTAGATGTATTTTCCAACCTTGCCGACACCAAAGAAATTGACAAACAAGTCTTGCTTTTTACTGAAGACGGTGTAGTAGAATCCTACGCTGACGGGCAACAAACCTCATCACTGAAAGGCAGGGAACAATTGAAACAGACGTTTTCAAGTTTCCTTTCAAACTTTCACACCATCTATCATCAAAACGGACAACAAACCATTGATGAACTAACCGAAAACACAGCAAAAACGACTTCTTATTGCCAAGTCATTTTGATTGGAAAACAAGACGGAAAAGAAATGAAAACCCAAATGTTCACTATTTACAAAGACGAATGGGTAAAGCAAAACGGACAATGGCTCATCAAACACAGAATATCAAATTTTATTCATCGTGAAGTGGAGGAATTGAAGTAAGTTCAATAGAAGTATAATATGAAAAAAGTACTTATCATAGGTGCAAGCGGAAGTCTTGCCAAATATGTAATTGAAGCCTTGGAAAAACAAAGTGATGTGCTGCTTACCTTGTTTGTAAGAAACAAAAACAGATTACAAGGCAATGCTAAGAATCATCACATTATTGAGGGCGATGCAATCAATTATGATGCTATAAAAAAAGCAGTTGCGGGGCAAGATATTGTATATGTAAACCTTGCAGGCGATTTGGCTACAATGGCAATAAACATAGTGCAGGCAATGGAAGAAACAGGCGTGAAACGCATTATCGCCATCAGTTCCATTGGTATATATGAAACACCGTTAAAACCAATATTAAAACCTTACCGAAGATTGGCAGACATCATAGATGTTTCAAAACTTGATTACACCATTCTCCGCCCCGATTGGTTTACAAATGCTGATGAAGTAGATTATGCCATAACACACAAAGGCGATCCCGAAACAGGTTCAGCCATTTCAAGAAAAAGCATTGCTGCGTTCATTGCCACAATTGTTGAAAATCCTGAATTGTATAAAAACGAAAATTTGGGAATCAGTAAGCCCAATTAGAATTTGTTGGATGAAAAAAGTTTAGATAAAATCAGTTTTAAGATGATAATATGTTTCTTTGCAAACTAATTTAATTGCGTATGGAAAATTCAGTTTTACTTTTAATCTTCTTGGCACTTGTAATTGTTTGCACCATTATGTTAGCCAAAAAAATTAGGGTAGCCTATCCGATATTATTGGTTTTTGTAGGATTAGCACTTTGCTTCATACCCGGACTCCCAAAAGTAGAATTAGAACCGAAGGTTGTCTTCATCTGTCTTGTCCTAAAATAGGTTTACACAAAAAAGTGTAAAAATGGATAAAAAAAGT
>CALLZY010000179.1 GCA_937858715.1 uncultured Chitinophagaceae bacterium
ATTCCTTTAAGCCAACGGAGAGTTGGCACTCGGACTTCATAAACATAAATTTTGTTATGAGAATAATAATTCCTTTAAGCCAACGGAGAGTTGGCACTCGGACTTTTTTTACACGGGAAATATCACCCGTTTATCAAGTAAATTCCTTTAAGCCAACGGAGAGTTGGCACTCGGACAGAGTTATTTTTTTCATATTATGATGTTGTTGTTTGATTCCTTTAAGCCAACGGAGAGTTGGCACTCGGACTTCATAAAATCATTTTTGTTTATATAATTGTTTAGTAATTCCTTTAAGCCAACGGAGAGTTGGCACTCGGACACTGGCTGCGGCGCAAAGCGCCAAAACAATGTATTCCTTTAAGCCAACGGAGAGTTGGCACTCGGACTTTTTTGTGGCCCTTTGTAAAACAAAGGACCGGTTAATTCCTTTAAGCCAACGGAGAGTTGGCACTCGGACCATAATTTTTATTTTTTTGAGAGTGACTTATTTAATTCCTTTAAGCCAACGGAGAGTTGGCACTCGGACAAATATTTGCCGTTATTGGACCATGGGACACAAGTAATTCCTTTAAGCCAACGGAGAGTTGGCACTCGGACGTTTTAATTTGTACAAATATTTTCTTCTTTTTCAAATTCCTTTAAGCCAACGGAGAGTTGGCACTCGGACGTGTATCCTCAGGATAGATATTGTAGTCATTGTTTATTCCTTTAAGCCAACGGAGAGTTGGCACTCGGACTTAATATTTTTTATGCACTTTCGTACTTTGGCTTTATTCCTTTAAGCCAACGGAGAGTTGGCACTCGGACGTATTTGTGTGTTTGTGTGTATGTTTGTTTTACCATTCCTTTAAGCCAACGGAGAGTTGGCACTCGGACGAATCATAACTCCTATATACCCATCAGGTCTTTTATCATTCCTTTAAGCCAACGGAGAGTTGGCACTCGGACAGAAGCTTCGGCGGGAGGTCTTCCACTTAATAATTCCTTTAAGCCAACGGAGAGTTGGCACTCGGACATTTTTTCGAAATTATCACACGAGTCCGAAAACTCATTCCTTTAAGCCAACGGAGAGTTGGCACTCGGACACAACTTTATTTTTGATCCCATGGACCTCACAATTCCTTTAAGCCAACGGAGAGTTGGCACTCGGACAAATTGTGTTCTTTTTCATGATAGTGATTGGTTTGATATTCCTTTAAGCCAACGGAGAGTTGGCACTCGGACATAAGCGCTCGAGTGTTGGACATGTGGGTATGTTTTATTCCTTTAAGCCAACGGAGAGTTGGCACTCGGACAGCATGTACCTATCGGTTGATATTATTTGATGTACTATTCCTTTAAGCCAACGGAGAGTTGGCACTCGGACATTTTGTGATTTGTCACCTTATGTATTTTATATAATTCCTTTAAGCCAACGGAGAGTTGGCACTCGGACACAACTAACTGGGGCCTGGACGTGCGTTGCCCATTCCTTTAAGCCAACGGAGAGTTGGCACTCGGACATAAGCCTGCAATTCGTTCTTAACGCTATCAACAATTCCTTTAAGCCAACGGAGAGTTGGCACTCGGACAGAATTGTGCTCATTTTTTCCTTTTAGTTTGTTTATTCCTTTAAGCCAACGGAGAGTTGGCACTCGGACGTTCTTCTTAAATTCTTCCCTCCTACTCTTTTTCATTCCTTTAAGCCAACGGAGAGTTGGCACTCGGACGATTTAGTTTTTACGATGTTTTACATTTCCTGTATTCCTTTAAGCCAACGGAGAGTTGGCACTCGGACATCATCATTTTTATGGATTATTAAAACGCACTATTCCTATTCCTTTAAGCCAACGGAGAGTTGGCACTCGGACAAATAGTAGCCCTCATTGTTAGATTTTTTAAAAATTCCTTTAAGCCAACGGAGAGTTGGCACTCGGACAATGCAGACAGTAAATAAAGAACTGCGTTCGTCCATTCCTTTAAGCCAACGGAGAGTTGGCACCTCAAAGAAAGCAATGCCTGTTTGCGAACGTAACAAGTCTCCCCTTCGGGGGAAACTTTGAAGGGCTGCTTTCAACAAATGGCGGATAGAAAAGTATAAGAGGCTGTCTCAAAAGTGTCAATCATTGTCATATTGAGCTACGCCGAAATATAACAATGATTGGCAAACAAATTTGTACGCATTTCGATAAACTCTATGTGACAAATTTGTTTGCTTTTGAGACAGCCTCTTTTTATTTTTTCCTTTACCATTGCAGCTACATCTTCTTAATCCTTTCTATGAAAGTATTCACTGTCTTTCGCTGCATATCATTGAAACGTTTGCTGAAAGCATTATTAAACCAATTGGGTACCATGGCTGTACTTTTTCGCAGCGCATATATAATATCCTGTACCTGTCGTAATTCCTTTGCTGTTAGCTTACTTCTTTTATCAATCGCATTATTCAGCAGGCTGTTCAGCCTGGTTTCCATTTTTTGTTTTGCAGTAAAATTATCATGATGCTCTTTTAGTTCTTTATAACAAAGAATATAGGCTGTAAAGGAAGGAATGAGGATTAATGTAAGATACTCTTCCAGGCTATGCTTGTAATAAACAGATAATAGAATACCCGCTGCCACTATTACAGTAATTACGGCTATAGAGAAATTGTAATACTTTCTTCTTAAACGCCAGTCCCATACAATATTCGACCGCTGGCACACGGCCACATCAAGGGGATACGGCATATCCTGTAAATTGCTGTACCAGCATTCGTCAAGCGTTTTCTTTTTGTACCTGGACGATAAGTCTGTTATATCTTCAGTGCTTACATGCTCACCGGTAAGTACACTATTCCATTCAATTTGAAAAATCCGTGTATCAAACTCCTCCTGGATTTTTGCGGCTTCATGAATAAGCTTTTTCTCATAGTTTGAAATTAAAAGGGCAAATACGGCCCAGCACCCGATTGCAACCGTAAAAACTATTTTAAGCTGGGGGTTATTGGCCACAATAAACGGGGACAACAGGAGCAACAGGTAAGTAATAACAAGGCGTGGAGTCCTGAATTGTTTGGCTGTTCCATACTGAACATCAAAGGCTTTAAGATATTCGAGGTTGGCCGGGTCTTTTTGCCGGGCAGTTATTTCTGACATATCCAGTAATTAGAATGATACTATAAGGTTTATCGCACTAACCGGTCATTATAAAGTTAGTTAACTTTTTATTAAGCAGGCATGGCTTCCCCGGGCTTCCGGGTATTTTGTAATTTCGTTAAGGCAGGCATGGATTGACAAAATGATTTCATCCCCATTTAAAAAAAATTATGAAAACAGCAGCAGAAGTACAGCAGTTCATTAATGAACTGGAAGATAAGGGCACCCTCTCCGACGGGTACCACAGTTTTAACGAGTTGTACGAATTCAGGATGGTGTATAATGCCGCATTGTTTAACGAATTTGCCCGTAAGGGAAAGTACAATGTGCACAAAAGCCAGCGGCATGATGATGGTGAACTTTGTTTTGGCGGTGGCTGGTTTATAGTAGTGGCAATGCTGCCTGCCGGGCAAATTTCAAACCACTATAAAATGGAATACTGGGATTTGTTTAAAATACCCGCAGCAGAAAAAGCCAGGTATGCTTACGATGGACATACCCCGCAGGATGTGCTGGAAAGGCTGAAGGCACTGTAGTAATGCATGCTTACGGGAAAACATCTTTTTTTGTAATACCTGATTTGCATTTGTAACATTAATGATTATTGTCATATTCTGTTAATGATACTTATACTAATATAGCGTTGCGGAAAATCGAGTTTTCTAAAACCTGCAGTAATGAAACCTTCGGCCTATAATATTTTAGTGGATGACCTTGAAAACGGAGACACTATTATTTTTAATTCCCTGTACGGCAGCATGGCCACATTTGAAAAAGGGGAAATGCCTCTTGTAAATGAAATTCTGGATAACCCCAATCACCAACCAGGTAACTCAACTGAACTTATTGAGGCACTCGTTGCCCAGAAATATCTTATTGCTGATGATGTAAATGAGCTAGCAATAATTGAAAACAGAAAAATGAGCGGCATCAGGGATGCTAACCGCCTTGATGTAATTATTATGCCCACACTTGATTGCAATTTTAATTGCATCTACTGCTATGAGGACAAAAAGCCGGGAAAAATGAGTGACAAAACTGTTGGGGCAATAAAAAAATGGATGGCGGCAGAAATACCAAAGCATAAACTGGTTTTATTAAGCTGGTTTGGCGGTGAGCCGCTGATGGGTATCGGGCAGATTGAAGAAATAACAAAGTTTGCAAACGAAACCGCTGGCACTTGTGAAACCGAAATGATTACCCATATAACCACCAATGGCTCTCTTTTTACAAAAGAAAAAGTTCGGCAACTGGTTAGCCTGAAAATTTTAAACTACCAGGTAACAATAGATGGTATTGCGGAAACACATAACCGGCTAAGGCCGCTGCGTAACGGGAAAGGTTCGTTTGATAAAGTATTTGAAAATATCATCTTCCTGGTAAAAGAAAACCCGAAAGTGAAAGTAACCCTTAGGGTAAATTTTAATCACACAAATCTTCATACTGTACCGGGTTTGCTGAATATGTTCCCAAAGAAATACCGCAGGCAATTAAGACTTACGCTTGAACCAATTTTCGGTTCCTGTGAGTATAATGCAACCAGCAATATGCAGGCAGATGATATCTCAAAAACCATCGCCGGGTATTATAAACTGGCTGAAGAACTGGGTTACGATATTACCATCGGAAAAGCTTCTGTTGCATCTGGAAAACTGGTGTACTGTTATGCGGAACGGGAAGAGCAATACATTATTAACTATAATGGCGACGTTTTTAAATGCAGTGTGGACAGTTTTGAGCCGGATAACAGGGCCGGCCATATTGGTGATGATGGTGTGTTTATAAAAAATCCGGAGAAATGGGAATCATGGATGAACATACCTTTATTTGACGGCATCTGTACTTCCTGCAAGTATCTGCCACTGTGTATGGGCGGATGCAAGAAAACAAGGATTCAGAATAAGAATACAGGCAGTGTTTGTGCGTTAATTCCCACAAATGCTTCTTACATATTGAAGCAAATCTCACTCAACGGGTTTAGAAATCTTATAATAAAAGAAAATAATTCGTAAAAAAGAAGTAACTTGTTCATATCCCTTATCACCGCAGCGCCGCTAAAAAAAGTCCGCAACTGCGGTTAATAAATTAACCGGGTGGCAATAGAATGAGAGTAATAGCAAAACCAAAAAAGGAAAAGAAAGTTCTTGCAGCCGTAAAAAAGAACGCAAAAGGAAAAGAAATCTACAAAGGCATGGTCACAAGGGCTGAGTGTTGTGTTGACCATTTATGTGGTTGTACCAATTAATTTCTTTCCTAAAATCCTTCTCTGTATGTTTTTGACTATACGCAGAGAAGGATTTTGTTTTTATGGCTTTCTGTTAAGCGAAGCAGTTACTGCTTTAAAAATTTCCTGTTTTTATCTAAACGATTAGCATTGTCTGTGGCCCGTTTATCGGGGTTGACGTTGTTATAAAAAAGTTTTTCAAAAAGAAATTCCTTTAATCATATTGGGCTGACATGGTTATTGCTGTTTTAATCAGAAATCCGTAGGGGTAACGAATAGTTTAATAATGGTGATAGTAGCGAAACTACATGCTAAAGAATTCCAAATGATAATGGCAAAATAAAAGGCGGCCTTCATAATGACAGAATATCGTATATAAAACGAAATGGCAAAGCAAAGAATTATTAATATTCAAGCCTATAAAACGTCAAAGAGTCCAATAAGGTCAATGCGACAAAAAGTTCTTGATTGTCTTGGCGATAGGATATTTGAATGTACCACTGTTCAGGATTTTGCGTATGAAAGCTTAATGTGCTTTTATCCAATAAACAAAAGTCTGAAGAATGAATTGCAGTCAATAGAGAAGGCTTGTAGTAAGATATTTAGGCTTTTTCCTGTAGGAAGAGGCAGGGTATATACGTTGAATAGAGTCGGAAGCACAACCGAAATAATAAGAAAGAAAGACGAAATAACTCCAATTCAACAATTTTTACAAACATATCTGGAATTTGAAACTTCGCCAGGTATTACCTTAAAGTATCTTGAAGAAGCAGTAAAGCAAGACATGTTTGAATTACATGAGCTGATAAAAGGATACGAAAACGAAGAATTTATCAAAGAGCATATTTCTAAAAATAGATTACCAAAAAATCATGAGGAAAGAATTTTATATGATTACTACTACCGGTGTACTCGGGAACAAAAAGTTATAACAGAATATTTCCTCACCGGTATTAAGAAACGGGCAATTACAAAAGCTAATTACTGGTTTGGCACTGCTTTAAAGCAAATATTCACATGGAGTGAAGCTTACAGAGACAGGCCCTACCACTATGCCACTTATCTTTCTGCAGCTTACTTCAATTGCAATAAAATTGACCTTATTGCAAACAAAGTATCTAACTTTCCCATTGAAGAGTCGGGCAGACTTGAAAAACTGTACGAAAACAACAAGGCTTCGTTTTACAGAGTGCTGTTAAAAAGGGAAAAACCTGCACAAATTTTGCAAGAGTTAAGATATTATATACCTCATCTGCCTATGAAAAATGACAGGTTGCCAATTTTTGAAGAACTGGAAAAGTTATTTAAAGGCAAATACTGGATAGGGTTTTATTCACTTGCTCTTACCCAGATTGAAGGTGTTTTTTCTGAAATGTATAATATCCTTAATCCAAATGGGGAACAAAACAAAAAGGCCCTGCCTGATAAAGTGGAGTATGCAAGAGCATTTCATGATATGAGTCATTATTATTTTGACTACTACCAATATCATATTCCCCGTTTGCGCAACAAATTCATGCATTATGGACACGATACTGAGTTTAAGTTAAAATCGTTCGACCTTTTGTTTGACCTGCGGTATCTATTAAAGATGTTTACGGAACTGAAAAATCCCTTTGTAAAAATCAGGCAAATTCATATCAAAAGAAGATTTGAAGATTTCATCACTTGTGGGGATTATGCGAATTATTTTGTTTTGCTCAATTCGCTTACTGCAAAACAAAAAGAAGAAATTAGAACAGATATTTACAATTTTGAAAAAGAGTTTCTTATTGAACATTGTAATGCAGAATATGTTTGCCTCGAAGTAGCACAGGATATACCTGTTATTATGAATACTTTTTTAGCTGAAGCTAACACAAGATTAAAGAATCACAACAAAGTATTTGACTTTTCAGAACGAAATTTTACAAGGTTAGAAGAATTAATCACTAACGATGCAGAGCTTGCTGAGATTCTAAGCGATTGTTTTATGTTTAACAGAAATGAAAGCGATTCTTTGCAGTCATTTTATTGGTTTCTGTTTAATTATAAAAAACACCTTCCCTCCCTTAACAAGGAGTATGTCAAGGTTTTAACCGAAACTGCGGTTACTCACAACACACAGCTTTCCAATATTCACCGTATAAAAGCACTGTTGCCTACCTCAGAATAAAGTTTTAGTATTGAATAACAGCAGCTTAAATTATTGATTTTTAGCATACTATTTCGTATTTTGCATAAACCACTATAACCGAATCTAATGGATTTTGCAAAAGCATATTCCCTCTATAAAAACGATAAAACACTTCAAATACTGAGGGCTGAGCATTTTCCATTACTTACCAGTTTTTTTCATTTAGCATTTAAACAGCAGGACAAAATATTTTACGCCCAACAAGACCTTAGAAATCTATTAAGTGACTTTTTATACGCCTTAGAACGGCAAGGAATTGATGACTTCAAGAATGAGCCTTTAGAATACCTGCAGCAATGGGCAAAACAAGGCTATTTAAGGCGATATTATGACGTTGGGGATGAACCGGTTTATGAACTTACACCGGCTACAGAAAACGCTTTAAAATGGCTGGATGATTTAAACAAACAGCAATTTGTAGGTACACATAGCCGTTTGCTTCAATTGTTTTCTATTTTAAAGCAGTTGGTAAATAATACAGCATCTCCGTATGAAAGGGTAAAAAAGCTGGAGCAGGACAGAATAAAACTGGACAAGGAAATAGAGGATGCAAAAAAGGGAATTTATGAAAAAACTGATGATACAAGAATAAGGGAAGATTATCTTTTGGCAGAAGAAACTGCCAAAAGGTTATTGGCTGATTTCCGGCAGGTAGAGCAAAACTTCAGGGAACTGGATAAAGATACAAGACAGGCCATTATTAAAAGCAGTTTAACAAAAGGGAAACTGTTGGATGATATTTTCAGTAAACAGGATTTTTTGTGGAGTACTGACCAGGGAAAAAGCTTTAAAGCCTTTTGGGAGTTTTTAATGAGCAGAAATATGCAGGAAGAATTGGAACTGCTGATTAAAAAAATAAATGAACTCGATGCAATCAAAAAACTAAAAAGTGATGCAACAATAGAAAGGCTTAAAACCAACTTAGTGGAAGCCGGAGACAAAGTAAACAGAACAAATGATGGTTTGCTTGAACAGTTACGAAAATTTGTAGAGCAAAAAAGTTTGCTGGAAAGTAAAAGAATAATGAACAGTTTAGAATGGATAGAGGCGCACCTGCTGGAAGTAAAAG
>CALLZY010000180.1 GCA_937858715.1 uncultured Chitinophagaceae bacterium
TCGATCCGCCGCAGGCGGAACAACTTTATGGTCATAAAAAAACCGCACCAATTTAATGATGCGGCATAGCTGCGGTGAGGGAGGGATTCGAACCCTCGGTACAACTTTAAGGTCGTACGACGGTTTAGCAAACCGTTGATTTCAGCCACTCATCCACCTCACCGGCTGATTTTCAAGGGTGGCAAAAATAAAGATTAACTGGTATAAAAACCAAAAAACAAATCCCAAATTCCAATAAACTTCTTCAGTTGGAATTTGGGATTCAATATTATTACGATAACTGCCTCTTACATAGCAGCGAGTTGTACTTTTTGTTGTAACTCAAGCACATTCTCCCTGAACACACCGTCTGTATCCATCAGGTCTTTCACTGTCTGGCAGGAATGTATAACAGTAGTATGGTCACGGCCGCCAAAATGTTCACCAATCGTCTTCAGCGAATTTTTGGTAAATGCCTTTGCGAGATACATAGTAATCTGGCGGGCCTGCACAATCTCTCTTTTTCTTGTTTTCTGGAGCAGTTTGTCATAAGGCACATCAAAATATTCGCAAACCATCTTCTGAATATTCTCGATGGTGATTTCTTTACTGGACGATTTAATAAAGTTGCGTAGTACCTTCTTGGCCAAATCAAGGTCTATTTCCCTTCTGTTCAGCGAAGACTGTGCCAGCAATGAAATAAGGGCACCTTCAAGTTCCCTTACATTGTTGCTGATATTATAGGCGATGTACTTTACTACTTCTTTTGGCATCTCAAGTCCGTCATTCTTCATCTTCTTCTCCAGTATCTCAATACGGGTTTCGTATTCCGGCACCTGCAGGTCGGCACTCAGTCCCCAGCGAAAACGGCTCAGCAGCCTTTCCTGTACACCTTCCAGGTCTTTGGGCGACTTGTCAGAAGTTAATACCAGTTGTTTATGTGATTGATGCAGGTGATTAAAGATAGCAAAGAGTGCATCCTGTGATTTTTCTGCTTTGGCAAAAAACTGCACATCATCTATAATCAGAACATCTATCAGTTGATAAAAATGAATGAAATCGTTGATGGCATTGTTGCGGCTGTGATCCATAAACTGGTTGATGAACTTCTCCGAACTCACATACAACACTACTTTATTAGGATGAAGCCTTTTTACTTCGTTACCGATAGCCTGTGCAAGGTGTGTTTTTCCTAAACCAACCCCACCATAAACGACAAGAGGGTTAAAAGAGTTAGCCCCGGGTTTTTCAGCAACCGTTTTACCGGCACGGCGGGCTACCCGATTGCAATCGCCTTCTATAAAAGCATCAAACGTATAGATATGATTAAGCTGCGGGTCTATCTGCATTTTTTTCAGACCCGGAATAACGAAAGGATTCTTAACTGGATTATTAATTATCAATGGAAAATCCATTTCATTGTTCGAAAATGTTTTGTAACCCTGGCCGCTCACATCCATCGTTACCGGTTTGTTCCTGGTATTGCCGCTATCAACCATAATTCTGTATTCAAGCCGGGCATCTTTTCCTAATTCTCTCTTCAGCGTTTTGGCAAGCAGGTTTACATAGTGTTCTTCGATGTATTCAAAAAAGAACTGGCTCGGCACCTGTATCACCAGTACATTATCTTTCAAAGAAACCGGCTTGATAGGCTCGAACCATGTTTTGAAATGCTGCCATTCAACTATGTCCTTAATAATCTTTAAGCAGTTGGTCCAGATTTTTTCAGCATTCTTGTCCATCAGTCTGTCAAGCAGTTTATATCGGGTTATCTATAGTAAATTCCAAAGAACTGTCCAAAAAAATTCTTCACACTATGTCAATAAAAAAAGTTGGACAGGACGGCGAATATCATCATTTCTTTGATAAAAAAAAATTTTATCCACCTGATTTTTGTGAAACAGAAATATTATGGTTTTTCACTAAATTCTTGCCTGAAAATTTGGAAAATTCAAAATCAAGTCTGCCTAAAATTATACCGGCAAAACCTACCTGATTTATCACTACATCGTCTCCTTTCTTATTCTTAAGTATAACCGGTGAGTCCAGGAAAGTATGTGTGTGACCGCCAACAATCAGGTCAATGTTGTCACTTTCTTTTGCCAGCACTTCGTCACTTACTTTATTATCACCGTACTTATATCCTAAATGCGACAGGCAAATAACCATATCACATTTTTTCTCTTTCTTCAATAATGCAGCGGCTTCGTTTGCTTTTTGTACAGGATCCAGGTATTTTGTTGCTCCGAAAAGATTATCCGGTATCAGTCCCCTGCCCTCAATACTTACACCGAATACCCCGATTTTTAGTTTACCCTTCTTAAAAATTTTATACGGCTCTGTTTTACCTTCCATCGGCGTACCATTGAAGTCGTAGTTGCAAATCAGCATTGGAAAGCTGGCATGATTTGTAAGCTGCATGGCCAGGTTTTCCATACCGGCATCAAAATCATGGTTTCCTATAGTGCAGGCATCATAGCCCATAGCTGTCATGGCTTTTATTTCCGGCTCTCCTTTATAAATATTAAAGTAAGGTGTGCCCTGGAAAATATCTCCCGCATCCAGCAGCAACACATGTTGTTCTTCTTTTCGTATCTGGTTAATTAAAGAAGTGCGTCCGGCAATACCACCTAATCCCTGGTTTCTTCCACCATCCATCGGAAATGGCTCCAGGCGGCTGTGTGTGTCGTTGGTATGTAAAATGGTAAGCCGTACAGGTGACAATGCTTCTGCGGCTTCCATCACCGAAGGTCCGGCCAGCACTGCGCCCGCTGATAAAGCAGCATTCCGTATAAATTGTTTTCTATTGAGCATTGGTAACCCTGTTTTCAATTGTTGCAGTAATATTTTTTCCTTCAGCCTTTCGTTTTCTGATATAATCAAAGATGGCATCCCGCATGAGGTAACCATTGGTAATCTGCGGAATCTTGCGCAGCATATCGGTATTGTCACCACCATTGGCAATAAAATCAGAATTCACCAATGTGTAGGTTGCAGCGGGGTCAAGCGGTTTACCTCCTATCATTACATTCACTGCTTTCTTATCCTTTATCTGCATGGTGATACCTGCTAAAGGCCAACCTCCTTTCTCTGCAGTAAGGTCGAGAAACTGCTGAAATGTTTTGCCATCCAGTTTCTGCAAAATAAGCAGGTTATCAAAGGGCATTAGCTCAAATACTTTTCCCGTTGTAACATTACCGGCAGGTAATTGTGTAAGCCTGATACCGCCAAAGTTTACAACTGCTGCGTCCACTTTTGTATTATACTTTTCTGCAGCCATGGTAAACAGGGCATCAACCATAAAATTACCCAAAGTACCTTCGGGCTGTGTTTTATCAAGACTAATTGTGGCCACACCCACCACTTCATTCATCGTGGCGTTTACCCTGTCGGTATAAGGCTGCAGCAATTGTACAGAAGCTGAATCTTTAATCTGGGCTGATGTGATACGATACGATTTGTGTTGCAGCGATTCACTCTGGTAAATAGTCTTGCATGAAACGACTATAAATAATAACAGAGCTGCAATAAAGCGGAAGGAAAATTTCTTTTTCATAATGGTTGAGATTTCAAGGTATTACTATTTTAAATGGCATACAAAATTTTATACTGAAACTTTTGTATGATTTTTGTCGCATCTTTGCCTGACAATTTTCAGGATAAATACCTGACATATGCAAAAGACAATCATTATCAAACTGCTTCCTTCTGAAGCAGCCAGTGAAATTGCGGTTAAGAAATATCTTGCCAAAGTTGAAGGTGTACCTGCAAGTGCTGTCTCCGGTTTTAATATTCTGAAACAATCCATTGATGCAAGAAGCAGACAACCATGGGTAAACCTGACTGTTAATGCATATATTAATGAACCTTTCCGGCATCGGGCACTGCAGGAGTTTTCTTTCAGGGATGTAAGTAAATCCGCACAAACAGTTATTATTATTGGAGCCGGGCCTGCCGGGTTATTCGCAGCACTGCAACTTATCGAACTTGGAATCAAACCCGTTATTCTCGAAAGGGGGAAAGATGTAAGAGCCCGGCGAAGAGACCTAGCCATGCTCAATAAAGAAGGAGAAGTAAATCCAGACAGCAACTATTGTTTTGGCGAAGGCGGTGCAGGCACCTACAGCGATGGCAAACTCTATACCCGCAGCAATAAAAGAGGAAATATAGACCGCATCCTGAATCTCTTTGTTCATTTTGGTGCGGAAGAAAAAATATTATTTGAAGCACATCCGCATATTGGCACCAACAAACTGCCGCATATCATCACCGCCATGCGGGAAAAAATTCTTGACTGTGGCGGCGACTATCATTTTGAAAAAAGAGTGACTGATTTCATCATCACCAATGATAAAATAACAGGTGTAAAAACAGCATCGGGAGATACATTCAATGGTACTGCTGTAATACTTGCTACTGGTCACTCGGCCAGAGACATATTTGAATTATTGCACAGCAAAAAAATACGGATAGAAGCCAAGCCCTTTGCTCTTGGTGTAAGGGCCGAGCATCCGCAATCACTGATTGATACCGCACAATACCATTGCAACATAAGGGAACAAAACCTGCCACCTGCATCCTATAATTTGGTGCAGCAGGTTGACGGCACAGGAGTGTTTTCCTTTTGTATGTGTCCCGGTGGCATCATAGCCCCGGCTGCAACTGCCCCCGGCGAACTGGTGGTAAACGGATGGAGCCCTTCCAAAAGAAATAACCCGTATGCAAACAGCGGTATCGTTGTGTCGGTAGAAGAGAAAGCCTGGCAGGCATTCAGCAAATCCGGGCCGCTCGCCGCTATGTACTTTCAGCAGTCGGTGGAAATAAATGCCTTTAACATGGGCGGTGGAAAATTTGTAGCCCCGGCACAACGCTTAGTTGATTTTTCAGAGAACATCATCTCCTCCACCCTGCCAGATTGTTCTTACCTGCCCGGAGTAATTTCTGCTGACATGAAAAAAGTATTACCTGCTTTCATTCATCGCAGGTTGCAGGAAGCATTTAAAGCTTTTGGTAAAAAAATAAAAGGCTACTACATAAATGATGCAGTGGTGGTGGCAACAGAATCCCGTACATCATCACCTGTCCGCATTCCAAGGCTGCAGGACAGTTTGCACCACCCGCAAATCGCCAACCTGTATCCCTGCGGCGAAGGCGCCGGTTACGCAGGTGGTATTGTAAGTGCTGCCATGGATGGAGAAAGAGTGGCAAAGATGATTGCAGAAACTTTATTAAGCCACCGCTAATCCTTTGCAACAGCAGTTCACCCCTTTATTTGTGCAACTCACCGTATTACCGTTTACATATCTCAGGGAATACTAATTTTACATCCCAAAACCGATAAACAATGTCGTCTATTCTCGAACTGCAAAATCTGAAAAAGTATTTCGCCACACAAAAAGCAGTTGATGATATCAGTCTTACTGTTGACCGTGGACAGATATTTGGCTTACTGGGCCCTAACGGTGCCGGTAAAACAACGCTTATTAGAATGATCACCGGGATATTCTATCCCGATGAAGGAAATATCATCTTCGATGGAAAAAAATTTGACCCCATCAACGATACCATCGGTATTGGCTATATGCCCGAAGAAAGAGGCCTGTATAAAAAAATGAAAATTGGCGAACAGGCCTTGTACCTCGCTCAGCTGAAAGGCCTGAGTCACAAAGAAGCATTGGAGAAAATCAAGAAATGGTTCATCAAATTTGAAATGGAGAGCTGGTGGAATAAAAAAGTGGAAGACCTGTCAAAAGGAATGGGACAGAAACTGCAGTTTGTGACCACGGTACTGCACGAACCCAAACTGGTGATACTCGATGAACCGTTTAGCGGACTTGACCCTGTAAACAGTAATCTTATTAAGGATGAGATTTTCAGGATGGCTCAAAATGGTACAACGGTTATTTTCAGTACGCACCGTATGGAACAAGTTGAAGAAATATGCAATCATATTGTTTTGGTAAATAAAGGACAGAAAATCCTGGATGGATCTGTAGCACAAGTAAAACAGGATTTTAAAGAGAACCTGTTTAGTATTGGTGCGGAAAATATTCCGGAACAAAACGGTCTGGCTCCTTTTGAAATGATCCGTAATAAGGAAAGCAATTATGTAGTAAGGATAAAAGAAGGCCACAAGCCCAATGATGTGCTGACCTACCTGATTCAGCAGGGAATCTCAGTACATTCTTTCAATGAGATACTGCCTTCACTGAACGAGATTTTCATCAGGCTGGTGGAAGGAACACCCACTGCCCGCCAGTTTCAAACCATCTAAACCATTCAACTCCTTTGTATGAAATGAGCCATAAAATTTTCGGGCTATTATCCAGCCGGCGATGAAAATTTTATGGCATATAACATGTGACCAAAATCAATAAAAAATTAACACATGAAAAAGATCTGGCTTATTATAAAAAGAGAATACCTGACCAGGATAAAGAAGAAAACATTCATTATCTCCACTTTGCTGTTTCCTGTCTTATATGCCCTGCTCATTTTCGGGTCTGGCTATATGGCCTCTAAAGGAGGAAGAAAACTTACTATCGGGGTGATTGACTCGTCAGGCTACTTTACCAGCGATAAACTGGACAGTGAAAACCGGAAGGACAGTTCTTCAGTTCTTGTATCAGTGAATATGCAGCCCGACAGTGTTAAGAACAACATGGAGAAGCTGAATATCGATGGCTACATTGTTATCCCGGTGCAAAACGACTGGAAGAATGGCTTTCACCTGCGTTTCAAAACAGAAAAAACACTGGGTGTGGAAGCCACGATGCCGGCATCCAATAAACTGAACAATATCTGGAATGAAGTAAAGAATGAAAAGCTGGGTGTATCCGACTCCATCAGGCAGCAGATGGATGCCAGCAAAGTGAGCATAGCTGCCATCAACATCAATGATGAGAATGCCAGCTCTGAGATTGCCGCACTCATTGGTTTTATATCAGCCTTTGTCATCTACCTTATCTTACTGATTTACGGCTCGCAGGTTATGATGGGCGTTGTGGAAGAAAAAACAAACCGTATTGCCGAAGTGATGGTATCATCAGTAAAACCTTTCCAGCTGATGCTCGGCAAAATTATCGGCATCGGTCTCGTGGCCATCACGCAGTTCTTTCTCTGGATCGCTCTGATATTTATAGTGTACAACATCACCAATGCGGCCGGGCAGTCATCCGACAGCATGAGCCAGATGGTAGGACAGGTGCAAAAGGTGTTTACCAGTATCAACATACCGATGATTATCTTCTTCTTTGTGTTTTACTTCCTGGGTGGCTTCTTCTTCTATTCTTCTTTGTTTGCTGCCATCGGCAGTTCCATCAACGAAGACATGAGAGAAGCACAGTCGCTCTCCTTCCCTGTACAAATGCCGCTGATTTTTTCCATGATTATGATATCGGCAGTCATGCATGACCCTTCAGGTCCTGTTGCTTTCTGGGGAAGTATCATACCATTTACATCACCGGTGGTGATGATGGTGCGTATCCCTTTTGGAATTCCGGGAGCCGTTCCCTGGTGGCAAATCGGGTTGTCGATGGCATTGCTGGTGGGTGGTTTTGTATTCACCACCTGGTTTGCCGGAAAAATATACCGCACCGGCATTCTGATGTATGGCAAAAAACCAAGCTGGAAAGAAATGATTAAGTGGGCTTTCAGAAGAAATTAACATAAAACGCATAACTTAACTCTCCCGGAGGCTGTATATCAGCCTCTTTTTTTTAAATAATCGGCATTACATCCACATGATTAAAATCAAATCACAAATGTGACATCAGTTCCATAATATTTCTTTTATTCATCTTCTCTTTGCACTATCAAAACATGGAACAGAAGATGAAATACATAATTATAGGAGGCGTGGCCGGTGGTGCCAGCACAGCGGCAAGACTTCGCAGGATAGACGAAAAAGCAGAAATCATACTCTTTGAAAAAGGTGAATTTATTTCGTATGCCAATTGCGGCCTCCCCTATTATATCGGCGATGTGATAAAAGAAAGAAACCAGCTATTTGTTCAGACTGCAGCCAATTTTAAGCAACGTTTTAATATTGATGTGCGGGTAAGTTCAGAAGTCACTGCTATCAATACAGAAAACAAAACTGTTTCAGTTACTGATTTAACAACCGGCAGACAATACGAAGAGAACTATGACAAAATGGTACTCTCTCCCGGTGCCGAGCCTATCCGTCCTCCCCTGTCCGGTATTGACCTGCCCGGCATTTTCACACTCAGAAATGTAAACGATACTGACAGGATAAAGGAATACGTACAGAAACAGGGAATTAAGAAAGCCGTGGTAATCGGTGGCGGCTTTATCGGTCTTGAAATGGCTGAGAACCTTCACCATCTCGGTATTGCCGTTACGGTGGTGGAAATGGCCAAACAGGTAATGGCACCAACCGATTATCCCATTGCGGCGTTAGTGCAGCAGCATATCCGCAGCAAGGGAGTGAACCTACGCCTGCAAACGGCTGTCTCCGGTTTTGAGAAAACAGAAACCGGTATCAAAGTCATGGTAAAAGAAGGCGAGTCAATGGATGCCGATATTGTTATCCTGTCGATTGGTGTAAGGGCTGATACAAAACTTGCCGCCAACGCAGGAATAAAACTGGGAACAGCAAAAGGTATTTGGGTAAATGAGTTTCTACAAACTTCCAACCCTGATATTTATGCCGTAGGCGATGCTATCGAATTTGAAAATCCGCTGACGGGCCAGTCCATCAATACTTACCTGGCGGGACCAGCCAACAAACAAGGCCGCATCTGCGCCAACAATATTGTAAACGGAAACACTGAATCGTATAAAGGAGCCATCAATACTGCTATCGTTAAGATATTTGACATGACAGTGGGCACAACAGGTACTGCCGCCAAACATTTACTGGCTGCCGATATTCCGCATATTGTATCTACCACCCGCAGCGGGTCACATGCCGGTTATTATCCTGGTTCGCAGCAAATGACGATACAGATTGCTTTTTCTCCAAAAACAGGAAGATTGCTCGGCGCACAGGTGGCAGGTTATGAAGGAGCAGACAAACGTCTTGATGTACTGGCAACTATCATCAAGCTAAAAGGCACCATCTATGATCTGGCAGAATTTGAACATGCGTATGCACCGCCTTATTCTTCAGCAAAAGACCCGGTGAATATGGCCGGCTTTGTAGCGATGAATATCCTGGAAAAGAAAGTTTCGTTCGTTTACTGGGATGAAGCAGTCACTCTTGCACAACAGGGAACACTTATTGATGTGCGCACAAAAGAAGAATTCAGTCATGGCGCCATTCCTGGAGCGATTAATATTCCGGTTGATGACCTGAGGCAAAAAATGAATGAAATACCGGCAGACAAACCTGTTTTCATATACTGCCAGATTGGTTTGCGGGGCTACCTCGCTTACCGTATCCTGAAACAAAATGGCTTTAAACAAATAAACAACCTCTCCGGCGGTTATTCACTTTGGGAAGCCTGTAACGCAGAAACAAATGCACTTCCCCCTGTTGTTAAACCGGCAGAAGCAGCAAAGCCTGCTTTAGCAATGGCATAAATATCTTTACACTAAGCACAGGCAAATACCCTTAACAAGGTATTGCCTGTATTTTTGGTTTTCTTACTTTAGGGTAACAAAATCAAACACCATGTACCGCATATTTTTCACCTGCTTCTTCCTTTCACTTTTTACACTTCAGGCTTCAGCACAGAAACCCCCGGTAAAAAAGCCACTGGAAAAGAGAGTGAAGGTTTACTATGAGCCAACACAGGATTCCTCATTTCTCGTATGGCACGACTCTTTTAAGGAAGACCGTTTTCTCGAAACAATGGGAAAAGTGGTGAACGATGTATTCCGCATGGAAAGGCAACTGACTCTTTCATTAAGAAATTGTGGCGTTACCAATGCCTTTTACAGTTCAGAAAGAAAAGAGCTGATTCTCTGCTACCAGATGCTGGATTACCTGTACAAAAGTTATGCTGATTCAATTCCCGACCCGACAGAACTGGGAGAAAAAATCGGGAATGTGCTATCGTTTATTTATTTCCACGAGATTGGCCATGCAATGATTGACCTGCTCGATATTCCGCTGACAGGTAAGGAGGAAGATGCTGCCGATTATTTTTCCTTCTACTTCCTGGCCAGCAATGAAGTACCCGAAGGTGTGAAAGCTACCATGGAAGGTGCCAATTTCTTTTTGCAGAGCTACCAGAAAATGGTAAACGACACCGCCTACCAGCGGCTGAAGAAAGAAGGTAAAGAACCAGAACTTCCCTTCTGGGACGAACACTCACTCGATATGCAGCGCTTCTACACCATTGCTGCTTTAATCTATGGCAGTAACCCGGAGAAGTATGATTATTTTATCGGAAGTGGTTACTTAGGCAATCGCCGGCCTGCCATCGCCATTGCTGAATATAAAAAGATTAAAAAGGGATGGGACAGGGTGCTGAAGCCGTATATCAAATTCCGGTAGCTGTTCCGAAACATTCTCGTTCTAATTACTGAAAATTTTCCGCTGCAAAGGCACGAAAACACAAAGGAGCACAAAGATTTTCTTTGTGTCTTTGAGGGAAACCTGCTATGGCACAGGTTCCGGCATTGGCTCAGGTTTGTTGCCGCCGGTATTTCCATCTCTTACTTTTATTTTCTTCTTGCCCGAATTCTTTTTTTCATAATCCAGTATCGCCTGTGGCTTCACCGTTTTCTTTGCAGCCACCGTATCTGTTTGGGAAGTTTTACCGCTGCTTACTGATAATGGTTTTATATCATCATCATTAATCATAGAGCCATCATCTGTTTGCAGTTTATTCATCACATAAAACTCGGTCGCCTCAATGGTTCCCTCACGGGGGTCGTAATAGGTCCACTTGCCATGTTTCATCGCAACACCTTCATTTTTCACCACCACATAATCCAATACTTTGGTAGGGTCTTTAAGATCATACACAGCCACGGTATCAAACTGGTTGGCGGGATCAATAGCTCTCCAGTTTTCTTCCCGCATCAGTCCACCGAAAAAAGTAAAATACTGCTGCCTGCCATTCAGTTTTCCCCAGCGGTAATTTTCCTGTGCAATCTTCACTCCTTCCAGCGAGAAGCGTTTCCAGATGCCTTCTTTTACATCGTTCTCAAAATAACCTTCTTCTTCATAGCCTCTTTCGCCACGCAGGTCGGGCACTGAAATAGTCCAGGGTCCCTGTTTCTTGCCATTCATGTCCACCCGGTTCAGCGTATCGCCGCTGCGGTTCAGGATAAAACTTTTCCACTGGGCATTGCCCGTAAAGGAAATAAACAGCAAGACAAATAAAATCAATCGCATAGTTTAGTAAGTTTGAAGAGCACCACCAGGTAATAAGCGCTGTAATTTACAAACGAAAAACTGTCCCTTTTATGTTTAACCCGGTAAAAAAAACAAAATACATCTTCTGCCTATTATCATTCACCTTCCTGTTTTCAGCACCTGTATTGCTTCAGGCACAGGTATCTCCCACTGCTGCGGCAGAAAGGATGAAATCGTTTGAGTTAAGACGGCAGCTGCAGTCGCAATCGTTGCTTAAGGAAGTTCCTTTCCGCAATGCGGGGCCGGTCATCATGAGCGGCCGTGTGGTGGATATGGATGTAAACCCCGATAACCCCAACGAGTTTTATGTGGCCTATGCCACCGGTGGCCTCTGGCATACCACCAACAATGGACAGAGTTTCACTCCCATTATGGACAGCCTCGGTATGCTCTTCATCGGCGATATCGCCATTAACTGGGAAAAAACAACGGTTGGCAAAGGCATAAAAACAACTGACCGCATCATCTGGGTGGGCACCGGCGAGGTAAACAGCAGCCGCTCTTCTTATGCAGGTGTGGGCATTTACAAAACAAAAGATAACGGCGAAACATGGGAATACATGGGCCTGCC
>CALLZY010000181.1 GCA_937858715.1 uncultured Chitinophagaceae bacterium
TTTTCGACCGGAAGCCGGTTCTGGAGGCTGCGGGCCAATGTCATTTCATCGGCATATTCCAACTCGCCGCCAAAGGCAATACCCCGGGCAATGGTGGTTATGCGGACAGGGAATGGCTGTAGCTTTTTCTGTATATAGTAGATGGTGGTGTCGCCCTGTATGTTGGGATTAAGTGCAAAAATTAGTTCCCCGGTTTTTTCCTTTTGCACCCGTTGGATAAGAGATTCGATATTTAGCTGGTCGGGACCAATACCATCAAGCGGGGAAATAATGCCATTGAGTATATGGTAAGTGCCGTTGAACTGCTGGGTGCTTTCGATAGCAATCACATCACGGATGCTCTCAACTACACAGATAATATCCTGCTTGCGCATTGAATTGGAACAAATGGAACAGATGTCGCCATCGGCCACATTAAAACAACGCTGGCAGAATTTTATCTCACTCCTCATTTTTGCAATTACTTCGCTGAAATGGCTAACCTCTTTTGTATCCTGTTTCAAAAGATGCAAAACCAGGCGCAGGGCTGTTTTTTTACCAATGCCGGGCAGTTTGGAAAATTCATTTACCGCATTTTCGAGGAGTGTGGAAGAGAATTGCATGTGTGACAAAGTTAAGCTAAGAGGATAAATGAGAAAAGGAGGAAATGAGAAAGACGGGTAAGAAATATTAATTTCAGGACGAAGAAAGGGAAAAAACCTCCTTGCTTCTTTTTTCCCTTTGAACTCTTAGCTTATAGAGCTATCTCCACTTCATTCTGCCAGTTGGCTTTTACTGTTATCTTTCGTTCGATGGGCAATACAAGTTCGGGTTGAATATGCTTGCCAAAAAAGTCACCGGGATCCCAGTTGCCATTTTTGTTATTGTCGAATAAAATACGCAGTTCGTATTCGCCGGGTAAAAACATGGGGGAGTTAAACTCGGCACTTGTCATGGTGGTGGATTTGAAAATATTCTCTCCATTCATTATTTGTAAAACCGGGTTCTTTGTCAGGTCGAGATTCCGGAGTTTCAACTTAACAGTGCCGTAATCTGATTTCTTTTTGGTTGTAAAACTAAGAGTGTCGGTCCGGAACAGTTTTTTTCCTGTTGAATCTTCAGCAAAGTCTTTGTCCATTACAACATGATATTGAGTGCCTTCCTGCCAGGTTATATTGAGCAGAATTTTTTTACCAGTGCTGTCCTTAGCGAATGAGTAACCTGCTGCCGGATTAAAAGCAGAGTCTGTAAACAGTCTGATTTTGCTCGTATCAAAAACTTTTAATGGCTTATCGCTAACCATTTCAAAAGAGCCGAGCAAATCCTGCTGGCCATTTGCAAGGTTATTAGAAAACTTCAGCCTGTTGTCGGCAGCTGCACCGGCCCTTGGTTTTTGGGCTGTAGCTGAAGGCTGGCTGGAAACTGCCTGCTTATCCCTTTTTGCTATATAAGCATAGAGTGTGAGTGAATCTTTTTTTGCCTGCATATCAACCGGCTTGTCGGTAAAGCCAAATAACTGCTTGCCGGATAAATATCTGCGGGTGTTTCCTTCATCTTTCAGGGCATAGATATAGAATGTTTGCGGCGGAAGATTTTTAAAATGGAACCTTCCTTTACCATCAAGTTTGGTAATGTAACGGGGTTTTTCTTTAACTACTATAGAATCGTCAGCACTGGTATGCAGCATCACTATAAGTGTGGTGTCGGTTCTGCCATTTTCTGCCAAAAGGACTTTTCCTGAAAGTTCAAGTGAGTCGAGATAACTGCCTGTAGAAAAAGTGTAAGTGAAATTTTTATAAATATTGCCTTCATTTACATCTCTTAATGCATCGCCGAAGTTGAGGGTGTATGTTGTATTCTTTTCAAGGGTGTCCTTCAGTTTTACTGTTACTGTACGCAACTTGTAATCAACCGTTGGCAGGTTTTTGGGAAGGGGAGACACCAGCAGGTTATTATAAACATCCTGAATGTCCACATACTCATCAAAAGAAAAAGTTATCCTGGTATCAGAAAAGTTGCGGGAAGAATCCACCGGGTCGGCCTTCAGTAAAAGCGGAGGCAATGAATCTCTTGGGCCACCTTGCGGGGGAATGATATTGGCGCAGCCGGACAGAACCACGATTTTCTGGATTGCGAAAAAGATTAAAACGAAAAAAAAGAAGTAACGCTTCATGGCTGGCAGTTTCACTTCATGCAAACATAAACTGTTTGTGCATTATAACTCTTTATGAATTTCCAAATAATCAATAAAATCCTGTTAATCATGGTTCTTCCTCTTCAATATCATGTAATTCTACAGCGAGGTTATTGGTTTTTACAAAATTGCACCAGTGGCAATCGTCTTTACCACAGCCGGTATAAAATTCCCTGTTTTGAATTTTTTCCCAGGTGCTTTTTATCTGCTGTGTTACGGTGGTTATATCGGCGGGAGTTATTATCACTTTTTCTTTCCGGTAGTTTTTCTTCTTATCCGGTTCAATAAAGTCAAATTCGGTACTGATAACTTTCCAATCTTTCTGTTCGTAGTTATCAATGAGTATTTTGTAAAAAACTGCCTGCCGCCAGTAATCGCCGCCATTGGGCTCCTTATCTGATGGTCCTTTGGTTTTAGGAATTGCCTTTTCCGGGTCGCCGGTTTTGTAATCAACTACGTTAACCGATTTGCCATCAAACTCCAGTTTGTCAATCTTTCCTTTTATGGGCACATCCTTCACCAGCACATTGCGGATATTTCTTTCAATAGCCACAATTTTATTGAAACTACCGATGTACTTTTCGTAGTAGTTCTTTAAAACTTCCTGGCCATATTCCAGGCGGCGGGCAAACTGTTCTTTGGTAAAACTTTCTCTGTGCCGGTGCATGTACCATTCAAAGGCGGTAATAAATTCTTCTTGGGACGAAAATCTGTCTTTGCCGCTGTCCTGCATTTTTCGAAACAATTTTTCCAGGGCATAGTGAACCGCAGAGCCAAATTCCGTGGCTTCGTTTTTCTGAGATGGAATCTTTACAATGTTCTTAAAATAAAACTCCAGCGGACATTTTAAGAAATGGTTCAGGGCTGTTACGTTCATGACAAATTTGTCAAGAATCCTGCTGATGTATTCTTCCTCCAGCTTTTCAATTTCGGGTGCCTGCGGCTCATCAAAATGAAGGGCTGAGAATTCGCTCAGTACATTTGTGTCAATGATGATTTGTTCAACGGCGAGGTTTTGCTCATCTTGAATTTCTGCAATGAACATAGAAGGCTCCAGTTCTTTGCCATCGTTTTTATATTTGCTGTAAGAAATGTACAGATGCTGTTCGGCCCTTGTTAAGGCAACGTAGAATAAACGGCGTAGTTCTTCCTCATCACTTCCTGCTTGCTGGGAAGTGAACATTGTATCAGGTAGCTTATATCCGCCGCCGGGCTTCCTTTTCTTTTCCCAGAAAGAGGCATTGCACCCGGCAAAAAATACATGTTCAAACTCAAGGCCCTTTGAGCCATGTGCTGTCATAAGGTTTACGCCTTTATCGCTGCCGCTAACCTGTACTAATGGTAAAGTGATTTCTTCTTTTTCCATCAGGTCAATCAGGTTGACTAATTGCTGCAGGTTAAGCAGCGGTGTACGGTGAGTTTCGTCTTTTACAAAGTCAAAAAAGCCGGACAGTACCTGTAGTTGCCAGTGTTTGTCGGTGCTGTTCATAATGTGTTTAAGCACACCTGCCTTGCGGATGATATTTTCAAAAAGGTTCCTGAGTGTGATATTGGGTACATCTGCAATCAGTTCCTCAATAGCGGTGGAAGCTGCTTTCAATCCCGGATGAATGCCAGTACTAAAAAGGTCTTTGGCCGGAGTGTTGGATTTCTCAACCAATAACTGCCGCATAGATATTTTTCCATCGCTGTATTTTTTTTCTGCAACCTCCATCGAGAGTTTGGCAACCTCAACCGGCGGAATGCCGAACCAGTTGAAATGCAGTATTTCAAAAAGCATTTCATCGCCACTGTAAGCCACATCATGTTCTGACGCAAGATACCTGAGCAGTAGTGTAATTTTCTGAACTAGTGGCAACTCCAGCAGGTTCAGGCTGCGTTTGCTGTAAACGGGTATGTTCAGCAGTTTGAAATAGTCGGCCAGTTCAAGACCATATTTATTCTCTTTGTAAATAATACCTATGTCGCCGGGAAGTGTTCCCTGTGCCAGCAGTTGCTGCACCTTTTTAGTTATGCCTATCATTTCCTGCCGCATAGTTTCATATTCATGAATATGCGGCTGGTGCAACAGCTGTTTTATTTTTTCGTTGGAAGAAAGCAATTCTTTGCTTAATCCTTCAATTTGCTTTACCAGCCTTTCTTCATTCCGGTTTATAAGTGTCTTTGAAACATCGAGTATAGGCTGGGTGGAACGGTAGTTGTTGGTTAATACTACCGTCAGCAAATCATTTTTGTATGCATCAGCAAACTGCAGCATGTTCTCCACGTTTGCACCCTGAAAACGATAAATGCTCTGGTCATCATCACCCACAACAAATACATTTGGCTTTTCCCAATAACTGATGAGCAGTTCCACAATGCGGTTTTGTGTGCCACTTGTGTCCTGGTATTCATCTACCAGTATATACTGAAATTTTTCCTGGTAGTTTGCCAGCAGGTTTTTGTTTTCTTCGAATGCCTTAATCACCCAATTAATCATATCGTCGAAGTCGTACCTGTTTTTCTTGCGCATCATTTGCTGAAAATGGTCAAACTCACCTACTGCCGCCCTGAGTTTTTCCATCTTTTCCTTTTCCTCCTCTATCTTATCCCGTTTCAGGTCGCCGGCGTTGAATTCTTTGTATTTTCTTTTGTAGATAAATTCATCACGGGTTGGCAGGCTGGCGATGTATTCATCAATTCTCTGGCTGATGAATTCAGGAGTCCAGCCCTCCCGTTTCATAGCACTGAATAACGATTGAAGGTTGTTTACTTCAAAATATACATCGCCCCGGTATCTTTTAAGCGGATGATTTTTGGCAAAACCATCAATCAGTTCTTTATACAGTTCAATTTTCTCCAGGTCGGAAATAGGGTCGAGGGCAGTTTTTTCAAAAAGGGAAAGGTTTTCCTGTATTACGTCATTGCAAAAGGCATGGAAGGTGTAGATGTTAACTTTATACGCATCGGGGCCAATAAACTGAAGCAATCTTTTACGCATGACCACCACGCCGGCATCAGTATAAGTAAGGCACAAAATATTTTCAGGATAGGCATCTGTTTCTAACAATATTTTGCCGATGCGGCTGGCAAGAATCTGGGTTTTGCCAGTACCCGGCCCGGCAATAACCATCACTGGACCTTCAATAGTATTAACAGCAAGCTGCTGCTTTTCATTCAGCTTTTGAAATTCTTCTGTGAATTTTTTTTCCAGTTTTTCTTTGTTAATTGACATCTGTATTGGAACTTTTTCGGTTGTTGGTGGTTATTCAAACGAATTTAAATCAATAATCTGCATGGCAGCACATTCTATAAAAACAGTACAGAAAATACCTGTTTCAATTGATAAAGCATGGGAGTTTTTCTCTAATCCGGCTAACTTACAGGCCATTACGCCTGAAGACATGGGTTTTCAGGTTATTTCAAAGCATCATGGTTATAAAATGTATGCCGGACAGGTGATTGAATACAAAGTGAAGCCGGTTTTGGGAATTCCTCTTTATTGGATGACAGAAATTACCCATGTGGAAGAAGGTCAGAGGTTTGTTGATGAGCAACGCTTTGGCCCTTACAGGCTGTGGCATCATCAGCACCATTTCAGGGAAATACCCGGTGGTGTGGAGATGACAGATATTGTGCATTACAAAAATCCGCTTGGCTTGCTTGGCAAACTGGCGAATAGCCTCTTTGTAAGAAGAAAACTGAAAAATATATTCAGCTACCGCTTTAAAAAGACAGAGGAGTTGTTTGGCCAATGGCCCGGAGGCCAGCAGTCTGATATTGAAATCAACTGATTCTGGTTTTCGACTTCTTTGCTCCTCCTACTTTATCCCTGCCCTTTTTCTCAGATCACTTACAGGGATTACCATTAGACGTCCAATGGGTTTGCCGTTGCGATAAGTAATAAGTTTCAGGTTTGAAGCTTCGTTGGGAAGTGCAAGCGGTTCTTTGTAAACCGGATAGAAATTATCCGGGAATGAATTGTCGAAACTATAATGAATGGATAATCCTTCAATTTCTGTTTCCATTTTTACAATTACTGATGCAGTATCTTTTTTAGTTGCAGTGATAATGGGGTCGTAAATGCTTGGCGCATATTTTACTCCGGCCATTTCAAGTCTTGTAAAATGATGTTCTGTTCTTTTGGAGAAATCTTTCCAGTCCTTCTTCTCTTTAGGTGTCCACAGGCATTCGGCTATGGCAAATGCACGGGGCCAGGTCATGTACTGGGCATGGCGCATGTTATACACCTGTTCTGTCCAGAGATTGGCTTGTCCGCCTTTTATTAGTGAAGGATTTACGCCTTCGGGCAGCGGGTCAAACTGGTAAGCTTTTTTCAGGCGTAAAGAGGAATAAACCGGAGGTTCAATACTGGCATCGCCCTGCATATAATCAATGTAGGCAAAATCTGTCGGGCTCATCACCACTTCGTGGCCTTGTTTTGCAGCTTCCACACCACCTTTCATGCCACGCCAGCTCATAACTGCGGCATTGGGTGCCAGGCCACCATCAAGAATTTCATCCCAACCAATCAGTTTTTTTCCTTTGCTGTTGATGATTTTCTCTACCCGTTTTACAAAATAGCTTTGCACTTCGTCAAGGTTTTTCAGCCCTTTCTCCTGCATCAAGGTTTTAATCTGTTCGCTTTTTTCCCAGAAGTTGCGGGCCGTTTCGTCGCCGCCCATGTGTATGTAAGCAAATGGGAAAAGTTCGGCCACTTCAGTAAATACTTTATCAAGAAATACGAATGAACTTTCCAGTGCCGGACAAATGGTATTATCCAATGTTCCGTAAAAATGTTGCCCGCCACCGGGCCATATCATAAAACGGTCGCCGGGACTTACGTAATATTCGCCAGGAGTGCATGATAATTCAGGATATGAAGCTATTGCAGCAAGGCTATGGCCGGGCACATCAATTTCGGGCAGGATATTTACATAACGGTCGGCTGCATATTTTACCAGTTCCTTTATGTCTTCATGTGTATAGAAACCGCCGTAAGTGGCTTTTTCGCCGGGCTGTGGTTTGGGAAGGGTACCGAAGGTTCCGGTCCTTTCTACCCGCCATGCACCCACTTCGGTAAGTTTAGGCAGACTTTTTATTTGTAATCTCCAGCCCTGGTCATCAGAAAGGTGCATGTGCAGCAGGTTGAATTTATATTTCACCATCTGGTCGATATAGTCTTTCACCTGTGCAACTGTAAAAAAGTGACGGCTGACATCAAGCATCAGCCCCCTCCAGCCAAAACGGGGATAGTCTTCAATGCTAACGGCAGGGATTTTCCATTTGTCATCCTTTGATTCTGATTTGCCAGTAGGCCATAGTTGCAGCAGTGTTTGCACACCATAAAAAATACCGGCTGGTTTTTTTGCCTGAAGCACAATTCCTGTACTGGTAACCTGTAATTTATATCCTTCTTCTGCGATTGTGCCATCATTTGAAAGGGTTAATTGTACAGACTTTGGCAAAGCAGGTCCACCTTCTTTGATTGCCACTTTATAGCTGGTTGGCAGTATTATCTGTTTAGCGAATTGCTCAGCGATTTTCTTTACTTCTTCATTTTTGGGTATGATGATGTTGATAGTATTGGGTAAAATATACCCGGCATTATTCGTTTGAACGATTGAAACTGGCTGGGGAATAATATTGAGCTGTTCTTTTTTAGGCTGGCTGTCTGCAATATGTGTGAATGAAAATGCAAGGGCCATCAGCATTGTCTTTTTCATATAGTGATGTGTTAGAGCCATCAAAGGTAAAGAAGAACAGGCGGCAGAATAAGGGCATTTCAATAGCAATATTTTTATATTTTACGCTGTCTTATTTCGTACGCAGCTTTCATTTCTCTATTTTTACGCAACATTATTATATGCGGTTAAGGATTCAGGCTTTTTACCTTATTCTGTGTGCTGTTGCCATAGGCACAGCCAGGGCTCAGTTGCAGCCGGTTTTTGCTTTCCAAAAAGATGATACTTCCATAAAGAGAAAGTATTTTAACGAGGCTTTGCAGAAAAAAAGCACTCTTGTAAATTCTCTTGCTGATAAAAATAAAAAAGATTACAAACAGGCTTATGAGGATATGTTTGAGATGGTGGAGGAGTTGTTGATCAGCAGCCGTTCGGTTACTGAACAGGCAGCGGATACGTATATCAAGACTGTTGCCGGCAAAATCATTTCTTCAAACCCGGAACTGAAAGGGCTTAATGTCAGGGTGGTTTTTTCCCGTGATTATTTTCCTAATGCCTACAGTATTGGCGATGGCACTATTGTTTTTAACGCCGGACTGTTTGTTTATCTGGAAAGTGAAGCCCAGATGGCTTTTGTCATCAGTCATGAACTGGCACATTATTATCTAAATCACAGCGGCCAGAAGCTTGCCAAATATGTAGCACTCAAAAACAGCGACAGCCTGAAAAAAGAAATTAAGAAACTGGTAAAGCAGGAGTATGGTGTAATGGCCCAGTTAGAGAAAATGGTAAAAAGTTTAACTTTTGATATTCACCGGCATAGCCGTGACAGAGAGGAAGAAGCAGATAAGGTGGGACTACAGTTTCTGAAAAATTCCGGGTACGACGGGCAGGCTTTTATCTCTACTATGGAGTTGCTGGATAAGGTTGATGATACGTCTTTTTTCAGCCCGCTGCATCTGCAAAAGGTGTTGTCTTTACCAGGCTATCCTTTTAAAGAAAGATGGATAAAGAAGGAATCCTCCATTTTCGGCGCCATGAATTCGGAAGAAGCTTCGGGACTTACCAAAAAGGAGAGAGATTCGTTGAAAACCCATCCTGACTGCTCTAAGCGAATAGCTTTACTTTCAGAGCAGGCATTGAAGATAGCAGGGCAACAATTTTTAGTCGATGAAAACCTTTTTAAGAAACTGAAGGATGGGTTTGTGCCTGAAATTATGGAAGAAATTTACCGGCAAGGAAACATCGGTTATCACTTATATCAGAGCCTGCGAATGCTGCAGGATAACAGGTATATCCCGCTTGCAGTGTATTCGGTAGCAAGAGACCTGAACCGGGTGTATGAACATCAGCAGAAGCATGAGCTGGGGTTGATAACAGATACAGAGAGCCGTTTTTTTACAGAGAACTATAATGAGTTTTTGAGAATGTTATACAGGCTGCGGCTTAACGAAATTGCGGAACTGAATGCGGCCTTCTGTTCTGCCTACAAAAACCAGATGACAGGTTATGAGGGATTTTCTGCGGAAATGATTAAAGCTGTCAGGTACAAATCGTCACATGATAACTAATAAATAAAACAAACAAAATGAAACAACTTTTTATTGCATTGGTATTTGTGTTTGGGTGCAGTTTATCTGTCCTGGCACAAAAAATGACTGTGGAGAATGTACACAAAGCTTCTCCACGAAATGCCGCCGCCATAAAGGAAGGCTCTGAAGTAAAAGGCTACTATTTCTTTTTTATCAGCGATAAAATCGATAAGAAAACCAATGAGTACACTCTTCGTATTACAGATGACAACCTGAAGATGCTGAAAGACGTGAAGTTCCAGGATTCAAAGCATGTCTATATCCTGGAATCATCTTTTAACGGCACCGATCTTGTTTTCCTGCTGTATAACGATGATGAAAACACTTTTGAATACCAGGTGTACGGTGCTGACGGAAAGAAGAAGCACAATTACCTGCGGCAAATAACCAAGAAGGAGGAAAGATACCTGAAGCTCACCTATCTCGCAATGAATGACGATGACGAGCAATACAAGGGATTATACCCTATTGAAAACACAGGGTTTATTGCCCAGCCGTGAAGACAAAGACTATACATTCCAGGTCGATTATTTCTCTTCTCAAAAGAAAAAGCAGTGGACTTATACCCCAACGGAAGGGGGTAAAAAATTTGTAGGCGATTACCTGGGAAATTACAATGGTGTTGTGTACCTGGAAGTACTTCGGTATGGTGGCGCATTTGATCAAAAACCGGACTCTTACATTCTTGGGCTTAATCTTGAAACAGGAAAAAAACTGTTTGAAAAGCCTACAGACAGCAAATTCCGGTTTTACCCGGCCAGCATGTCGCTTGTAAACGGGGGCAAGCCTTATTTATACGGCGAATATTTTGATGTGGATGCCAATATTATGAAAGACAAGTCAAGTGGATTTGCGTTTTGGGGTATTGATGAGGCCGGAAAGATTACCAGTGAAAAATATGTTTCATGGAGTGTGGATATGTCAAAATACCTCGATGTCAGTTCAAAAGGCAAGATTGAAGATTTTGGTTTTATGTACCTGCACCAGATTGTGCAAACAGCAGATGGGAAAATATATGCAGTTGGGGAAGGCTTTAAAAAAGTTGCCAGTGCTTTGGGTATTGCCTCTACAATTTTAGGTGCCGCAAGCGGAAGCAGGGGAGGAGCCAGTATGGCTAAGATTAAAGTTACAGATATGATGCTGCTCACATTTGACCAGGATTTCAATATTAAAGGAGCAAAAGTGTATGATAAAAACTCCAATAGTGTGGAGTTTCCGAGCGGATCGGAATTTGTCAGTACCCCGTTGATGGGAAAAATGCTGAAGTACTACTATGGAGGATTTGATTATGCCTATACGCAGGTTAACAAAGATCTTACCTCCTTTTCGGTTTGCTACAGTGATTTTGTAAGAGAAAAAGGTGGTTATAAAGGAGGTACTTTTAATTCAATTACCTGCACCGACGGTAAGATTACTACCGATAAAATCAACACAAAATCTGATGCGAAGTTCTCTGCTGTTTATCCCAGCAAGCAAGGACAGGTACTGATTATGGATTACTACAAAAAAGACAAACGGCTTGAAATGCATATTGAGAAGCTTAACTAACAGGAGTCTTAATAAAGAAAGGGTGACCATTTACTTGTCACCCTTTCTTTATTTACCTGGTCATATATTAACCCGGTATTCTTGAAATATACTTTTCAATCTCTTTTATCTGGCTTACGATCTGGGTTGTAGTAGGTTTCAGGGCTTTTGCTTTTCTAAAGAAGTCTTTTGCAGCCCGGAATTCCCGTTTGTTCATCATAATGCTGCACATCTGCAGGTAGGCTGCTGCTTCACTTTCCTTATCGGGCAGGCCGGAGCGGATGGCAGCCCGGATGTAGCTTTCAGCTCCTTTCAGATCATTTTTCTGCATGGCCAGCATCCCCAGTTGCAGTTTGTTGGCTCCTTCGGCTGATTTCATTTGCCCCTGCATCAGGCTGCTTTTGCCCATCAGGTCGGTGCCTTTTTTGATGTCCTTCTCGGCTGACTCAAAATCCTGGTTCATCATGGCAATGTTACCCTTCAGTGTATAGTAAACCGAACGGATCGGGCGGTATAAAAGGTTAGGGAACTGGATGGAATTCAATACTTTTTGGGCTCCTTCCATATCGCCTTCTTCCATATATTCCTGTATCAGGCGCAGCGGCCCAAAGAAAAAATGCCCGGCAATAAGAATTACGCCGACCAGGTACAATGGAAAAGCAGGCCAGAAACTGGCGGCATAGTTTACATAAGCACCCAATGCAATAAGCACCAGGCCAATCCAAAGACGGTATTTAATAAGCAGGTTGTATGCTTTCATGTGTATTTTTTAAGGGATGCAAAGATAAGGTTTGCAAAGATTGCGATTTAAAAGGCCGGAATGACTATTTTTGCACCCCTCCGGCTTTAACCGGAAATGGTCCCGTAGTTCAATGGATAGAATAGAAGTTTCCTAAACTTTAGATACAGGTTCGATTCCTGTCGGGACTACC
>CALLZY010000182.1 GCA_937858715.1 uncultured Chitinophagaceae bacterium
ACCGTGGAAATGATTTTGTTGTCGAAGTTACTCAAAATGTTGAGCCTACTGCGACACCGGGCCCCTCGTTACCGTGGAAATGATTTTGTTGTCGAAGTTACTCAAAATGTTGAGCCTACTGCGACCATAAACGAGGACAAGGAAAAGATCTCGAATACTGTAGTCGAAGTTACTCAAAATGTTGAGCCTACTGCGACTTGCCAATCCCGATCGGATTGCGGCACTTACAACGTCGAAGTTACTCAAAATGTTGAGCCTACTGCGACTAAACTGAAACCATACCTGGTATCTGTCGAAAATTTGTCGAAGTTACTCAAAATGTTGAGCCTACTGCGACTTGTTAACAATACCAGACATACCGGTACAAAAGAACGTCGAAGTTACTCAAAATGTTGAGCCTACTGCGACACAACTGTATGTGGGTAAAACATTCGGTAACTATAAGTCGAAGTTACTCAAAATGTTGAGCCTACTGCGACAGGAACAAATATCACATGGGACTCTATCGCAAATAAAGTCGAAGTTACTCAAAATGTTGAGCCTACTGCGACCATATCACCTGGACAAAAATCTTTCGCTAAAGTAGTCGAAGCTACTCAAAATGTTGAGCCTACTGCGACAACAATTTGCGGGTAATAAATACTGATGCTGAAAGTCGAAGTTACTCAAAATGTTGAGCCTACTGCGACAAGCCAAAAAGGCTGGGCTCGTTGTCGGATCGTATCATGTCGAAGTTACTCAAAATGTTGAGCCTACTGCGACTCCCTATCCAAGTTCTTGAAGAATTGGACACATTTAAAGTCGAAGTTACTCAAAATGTTGAGCCTACTGGTCAGTGTATAAATAAGTAAACTCTCTCTTCTATTTAATCATTATTATCCCACTCATTCAATAAAAACTTCCTGATTAAATCACCCCATTCTTCAGGAGTGCCATTTCTTCCATACATTCTTGATGCATGACACACCCCAATGGCATGGCTATTACCGCCACTATTTACATATTTCCAGACATTGGAATGCCTTTTACCAACTTTTATAGAGCCTACCTTTTCTTCTCCCAAATCCGGCAGCCAATGAATCCATGTCCGCAGTGAAAACACAACAACTTTCTGTGGACAAAGCTCATCAAGTAATACGGGAAATGAGTATTTAATTGTGGCTTTGTCTTTCTCTGTTGGCTGAGAACGGGGGTCATAAAGGGTATTTTGTATCAGATTAGCAAAGGCCACTGTCTCCCAAAATTCTCTATCATCTGTTGCAGCAAAAGCTTCAGACATTTTTGCAAAGAACTTATAGCCATGCCCGTCAAGAAATTCACTAACAGTTTCTATTGTCAGATTAGAATCATAAGGATTATCTCCTGTATAATGGCTCTCACCCAGTAACAGGATTTTTGTTTTCTGCTTATAATATTTTTTTCCAACCCAAGGTTTAAAAGTGAGTTTCATGTTTTCTTATTTAACGAATACTTAGAAGTGCGAAACAATGTGTCGAAGTCACTCAAAATGTTGAGCCTACTGCGACCCTGAGACCGTTCATGGCAATGAGGTGGAAAAAATCGAAGTTACTCAAAATGTTGAGCCTACTGCGACAGGGGAATCAGAAGGGAATCAGTTCTGTTAGTTGGTCGAAGTTACTCAAAATGTTTAGCCTACTGCGACTTTAAAAATTAAATAATGAAGACAAAAGTTAAGATTTTGTCGAAGTTACTCAAAATGTTGAGCCTACTGCGACAGCAATGTATACAATTACATTGTTACTGTAAAAAAAGTCGAAGTTACTCAAAATGTTGAGCCTACTGCGACAGGATGGTTCTTATTTTATCTCCATTAAAGAACAGTCGAAGTTACTCAAAATGTTGAGCCTACTGCGACAGGCGGGGCAATCAAAATCAACGCCCAAAGTTGTGGTCGAAGTTACACAAAATGCTGAGCCTGCTGCCATCTTACATTTTATTCCTCACCATTCTCTATTTTCAATTCACTACTCCCCTCCCACCATCATAGCAATCTTTGCCGCCCCGGCATATTTCACCGGCCGTATTTCGGCATGGCTTACCGGGCTACCAAATTAAATACCCCTAAATACCGGATAACATATTTCCGGCCTGCGCTACCCGGTAAAGCCTGGCGAAAGACATGGCAGCATAGCCCGTGAAATGCCGGGCAGGTAACCCTGTAACCCCGCAGGTTTGCCTGGCCATAGCACTGGTAATACCTATATTAATATTAGTTACAAATTCAATAACTCACTAATAAAAGATAGATAACCTATTATAAAATATTATAGCTTATCTATAAGTTATCTATGAATTATCTATATATTATCTATAGGTTATCTACTATGATGACAGAGATTCGCTGCCCTTGTTACCTGTTCCTGGAAAGCCTTTACGGTGCCAGCCAGATGGCACCTGCATTTATCACCCATTGAACAGGCATAGTGCCGGATTACGGTTTAATGAAGAGCCGGATGCAACGGCCATACATACGCAGGGACACAAAAAAGGGCTGGTAGAAACCAACCCCGAAATCACTAACCGGCTGTTAAATGATTAGTTCTGTATTGAGATGCGGTATGCTCTCTATTACATAACCGCAGTTTATTTTTTACTTATTGTTTCTTCGTCCTCTTCTGCTGCCGGTTTTGTTTTGGCCAGCAACCGGGCACTTTCCACCAGCCTGATAAACTCTGAACGGTAACCCTCGTCATCATTTCCTTTTGCTTTTTTGGCAAGGCTGATAACACTGGCATAGGAAGCCTCTGACTTAAACTCAGAATCACGGAGCAGCAACCCAAACTGTGCCACAGCGGCTGCAAACCGGAAATTGTCTGATGTTTTGGCAATTACAATATGTTCATCTTTCACCGGGTGTTCTATCAGTTTGCTCACATCTCCGTCAGGAGCCTTGTAGCGCAGCTTCACGGTCATTATTTCATCGTTGTATTTTGTTTTGCTGAGGGGCTCCACATCTTTCTGGTATTTCAGTTTGTCCACATCTTTCAGGAAATCACTCTCCACTCCTGCCGGGATAATTTCATACAATGCGGTAACGGTATGGCCGCTGCCCAGTTCGCCGGCATCTTTTTTATCATCGTTAAAATCTTCTTTGGCCAGCATCCTGTTTTCGTAACCAATCAGGCGATAGCCCTGCACTTTGGCAGGATTGAATTCTATCTGCAGTTTTACATCTTTGGCAATGGTGAAGAGTGTGCCGCCAAATTCATTCACCAGCACTTTCTTTGCTTCACTGATGCCGTCGATATAAGCATGGTTACCATTTCCCTTATCGGCCAGCTTCTGCATTTTGGCATCCTGGTAGTTTCCCATACCATAACCCAGAACCGTAAGAAACACCCCGCTTTTTCTTTCCTGTTCAATCAGCCTTTCCATCGCATCATCACTGCTTTCTCCTACATTAAAATCGCCGTCTGTGCAAAGGATAACACGGTTGTTGCCGCCTTTGGCAAAATTTTCCCTTGCGGTTTTGTAAGCCAGTTTAATACCTGCACCACCGGCTGTAGAACCACCGGCATCCAGCCGGTCAATCGCATCCTTAATTTTTGCTTTTTCATGTCCGCTTGTTGAAGGCAGCACCAGGCCAGCAGCACCGGCATACACCACCATCGCCACTTTATCCTCCTCCCGCAACTGGTCAACCAGCAATTTCATGGATGCTTTTACCAATGGAAGTTTGTTGGGGTCCTGCATAGAACCTGATACGTCAATCAGGAATACAAGGTTGGAAGCCGGTAAATTTTCAACAGGGATTTGTTTGCCCTGCAGGCCAATCAGCACCAGCTTATGTTCAGGGTTCCAGGGTGCATCGGATATTTCTGTGTTCACGGTAAACGGCTCTTTGTTACCCGGCTGCGGATATTCATACTTAAAGTAGTTCACCATTTCTTCTATTCGCACAGCGCCGGCTGGTGGTAACTGACCCTGGTTAAGAAAGCGGCGCACATTACTGTACGATGCGGCATCCACATCAATAGAGAAAGTGGACAGCGGGTTATCAGTCGCTTTCAGGAATTTATTTTCGGTTATTTTATCGTAGCCTTCACGGTCGAAATCGCCATATAAGCCCGGCTCATCTTTTTTGTAATAGTATTGCATATCTCCATTAGCCTGAGAGACCTGCACTCCCGGGACGCTGCCGTAAAGAGAAGATGCTGATCCGGTAACTGACATTTTTTTTACAGGGGCATAGCCCATTACCACCACTTCTTGCATTGATTTGGTAGTGGCAACCAAGGTAATTGAAACAGATGTTTTGCCATTGATAGAAATCTCTTTTGTATCAAAACCCACAGCAGATATTATCAGTGTTTTTCCATTATCTGGTACTGATAACTTAAAAAAGCCCTTAAAATCTGTTGAAGTTCCAATAGTAGTTCCTTTCACCATCACACTGGCTCTTGCAACTGGCTGGCCAGTCGCATCTGTAACAGTACCACTAATAGTATATGATTTAACCGGACGAAATGCCACCAGCACTATCAGCACCGGTGCAATAAGCATTAATAATTTCTTCATAAAACTGATTTTACTACCTGATGCATTGTAAAACCAGATTACATAAATGATGCTTGTTATCCTGAAATAAACTTAGCTGGCTAATCCTTAAACTTGAATTTTGGATTGCGGCTTGTATGAAACACTGCAAATACCACAATTTCTGTCTTAAATGTTTCAAAAACTATTACATAAGGGAACCTCTTCAATGCAGCCTGCCGGAAATTTTTCCTGATTTTTCCAAAGTACTGAGGATTCGATTTGATCCTGCTAAAAAAACTTTCAAGTTCCTGTAGAAATTCGTCACCAAGTCCGGGTTTTTGCTCTTCGTACCAATCAAAACCCTGTTGTATCATTTCGAGAGCCCTGGGCTTAATTATTACACTAAACATCAGTGAGCCCTTTTTTTCCTGATTATTTTTTTAGCCTCACCCCAGGTAAAGGACTTGCTCTTTCCGGATATGTGTTTTTTCCGCTCCTCATCCAAAAAGAGTTCCTGCTCTGCCGAAAGCCTGAGCTTTTCTTTTCCGGTTATTTCATCTTCGATGAGCAAATAAAGGCCTTTCACCTTTTTATCATCAGCATCGGCGATAAATGAAATCAGTTTTTTCCGGATTGCAAGTGTTGTCATTCAGAACGTTGTTTAAAACAAATTTATTAGTTTCCAGCCGAATCGGGGTTCAAATTATTCACTAATTTTAGCCGTTGGCATTTATTAAGAACATATCCCACATCCCGATAGCAATCGGGACACTAACCGACAAGGAACTGGTACTTCTCTTTAAAGAAGAGGGTGAAATGTCCGTGCTGGGCGAACTGTACCAGCGGTATATGGAATTGGTCTATGGTGTATGCCTTAAATACTTTAAAGAACCGGAACGTTCGAAAGATGCCGTGATGCAGATTTTTGAGGAACTGGTATCAAAATTGAAGAAACATGAAGTGGACAACTTCAAAGGCTGGCTGCACCAGGTGGCTAAAAATCACTGCCTGATGCAGTTACGAACACCAAAAAATATGAAAACGGTGGAGTTTCAGCCTGAGCTTGTGCAATCCGGGGAAGAAATGCATCTGAATGGTGTGCTGGAAAAAGAGGACAGTTTCAAAAGGATGGAATACTGCCTCGGCACACTGGCAGAGGACCAGCGGGAAGCCATCAGCCTGTTCTACTTAGAGAGCAAGTGCTACAACGAAATTGTGGAGTTAACGGGCAGGGACTGGAACCAGGTCAGAAGCCTGATACAGAACGGAAGACGGAACCTGAAGATTTGTATGGAAAGGGTTTAGGGTTTAGGGTTTAGGGTTTAGGGTTTAGGGTTTAAGGTTTGGGATTTGGAATTGGGAATTGGGAATTTGTATTTGGGATTTAAAAATTGTTTTGAACTTTGTATAAGCAATCTCCCTTCAGGGGAAGAAAATGACAAGCGATAACAACATAAAAATTTTTACTGCCGCTGATATAGAAAAATATCACAAGGGGCTGCTGAATCCTGCTGAAATGAATGCACTGGAGAAAGCAGCACTTGACGACCCTTTTCTTGCCGATGCACTGGAAGGATATGCTGCTGCTGACACTAATATAAGTGCAGATATTACCGACCTTAAAAACAGGCTGGCACAGAAAGTGGAAGGTGCAAAAGTAGTTGCCATGCAAGCGGGACGCAGCACAACATCTTTCCGCTGGCTGAGGGTGGCTGCGGCTGTTGTTATTATCGGTGGCGTGGCGGCATTAGCCAACCAGTTGTTGTTTAATCCAAAGAAAGAAGACATAGCTCAGGCCACGGTAAAAAAGGAAACAGAAAAAGCTGAAACTGTTACAACAAAAGATACGGCCACAAATACAACTACTGCTAAACAAAATCAGCCTGCAACAACTACCGCAACTGCACCGGCTGTTCAGCCTCCGGCTCCTGTCACTGCAGGACAACAAAAAACAGAACCGGTAGTTTCAGCACCTTCAAAGACTGATGATACCAAGGCATCTGAAATGAAACCGCAGCCCGTAACGGCAGAAGCAAAGGAAGCAGAACTGACCGCCTGGGAAAAAATAACTGCTAAAACCGATGAGAAGAAAGAATTGCTTGAAGAAATGACAAAATCTAAAGCACCCGGTGTTCCTGCAGGCGAAGCTGATGTGATTTTTAAAGATCAGTCAGAAAAAGGGATAACAAACCAGCGAAATATTAGTGTAGCTAAAAAGGCCGCTTATCAATACAAGAATCAGCAGACAAATATCTTCCGGGGCAGGGTTACAGATACAAATAATGCAGGGCTGGCTTTTGCAAGAGTTTACAATCCTGCCGACAGGAATGCCGGCACCTATACCGATGCCAACGGATACTTTAACCTTACTTATCCTGATACAATCCTGAATGTGCAGGTAAAAGCATTAGGATTTGAAAACTCAAATATTGCACTCAGGAATAATATTGTAAACAACAGGGTTGTTTTACAAGATGACAGAAGCCTTAACGAAGTGGTTATCAACAATCAGAAAACAAACTCAAATGCCCGGTCTTTTGATATGAACAAAAACAGGTCACTCGAAGAGCCCGAACCTGCTGACGGATGGGATAATTATGATACCTATATCGCCAACAACCTGAACATCCCAGAAGAAGAAAACTTCAAACAGAAGAGTTCAGGCTATGTGCAGGTGTCGTTTGAAGTGGATAAAAATGGAGCCCCTGTAAACATTGCGGTAGATAAATCGCTTTGTACAAAATGCGATGCAGAAGCCATCCGGCTGATAAAAGAAGGCCCCAAATGGAAACGTTCGGCCAAAAAACATGGCAGAACATCTGTAATAATTAACTTCTGATATTTTTTACGAAATGATTATCTGGGCGGTAAACTAAATGTTTACCGCTTTGTTATATTTACATTTCAAAAACCACGCAACATGAAAAAAATAGTACTTGCTGTAACAGCATTTTTTGTATTATCAATTGCAGGAGCCCAGTTAAAAACACCTGCCCCAAGCCCCACACAAACGGTGAAACAGGATTTTGGTTTGTCAAGCATTGAGCTTTCCTACTCCCGCCCGGGCATGAAAGGGAGAAAAATTTTTGGAGACCTGGTTCCTTACGGAGAAGTGTGGAGAACAGGTGCCAACAGTGCTACCACCCTTACCTTCGGCGATGAGGTAACCATTGGCGATAAACTGGTTCCCGCAGGCAAATATGGATTGCTGTCCATTCCCGGCAAAGAAAGCTGGACTTTAATCATCAGCAAACAAACAGATGTAACCAGCCCTGCAGCATATAAACAGGATCAGGATGTGGTAAGGGTTCAGGCTTCATCAGTAGGCTCCAAAACAAAGACTGAGACTTTTACTATCCAGTTTGCCAACATCACACCTACCAGTTGTGACCTGCAGATTATGTGGGCAAAAACAATGGTAACCCTGCCTGTAAAAACGGAGATTGATTCTAAAGTGATGGCAAAAATTGCCGAGCTGATGAAAGGTGATAAGCCTCCCTATTACAACGCAGCCATGTATTATATGGACAATGGCAAAGACCTGAACCAGGCCTTAGAATGGTTTAACAAAGCCGCCGAAGCAAATCCAAAAGCATTCTGGATTGTTCATCAAAAGGCAAATTGCCTTGCAAAACTGGGAAAGAATGCCGAAGCTATTGAGGCAGCCGAAAAATCAAAAGCAATGGCTGCTGAAGCCAAGAATAATGATTATGTGAAGCTGAACGAGAAGCTTATTAAAAGTTTGAAATAATAAATTTCCTTCACCATAAAATGTCCCGGTTGCTCACACAGCCGGGATATTTTTTTTGAGAACAGTATTCAGCAGTAAAGTAAAAAAGACCACCCCAATAACACCAACCGGGTTCAGCCATAAGAAGCCTAAGGCAAATACGTTGAACTGCACTAACAGGTAAACTGCTATTACCACCAGTTCCGCCAGTACAGCCGCCCAGAAAACAGCATGACCATTTGTGATTTTCTTAAAAAACAAGGCTATAACAAACACCCCAAGGATAACACCATAAAACAAGGAACCGAGAATATTCACCGCTTCAATAAGGCTGTTGCCAATGTTATAAGCAAACATGGCTACGACAATACTGAATATGCCCCAGCCCACAGTGTACCATTTCGATAACCGGTATTCCGCTTCTGCACATTCGTCTTTTTTTGTAAACCGCTTATGAAAATCCACCATGGAGCATGATGCAAGGGAGTTAATAGCTGCAGCAATACTGCCCCAGGATGCCAGGAAAATAATGGCGATGAGCAAGCCCACCAATCCGGCAGGCAGATAATCAACCACAAAACGAAGAAAAATATAATCAGTGTCTTTGCTATCGCCTCCCACCGCTTTTGAACCAATCCATGTTTTTACCTGCTTTCGGATGCTGTCCGACTGAGCCTGTAAAGCTTGCAGCGAATCAGCCATCAGCCCTGAAACCTCTTTATCCCCGGCATCTGCAGCCGAAATATATCCCGCAACGGTGCTTTGTTTTTTTTCAGCCAGCAGGTTATAATCCTTTTCTGCAAGCAGGAAAGAATCCCGCAGTGGAGAGTTCAGAATTTTCTTTACCTGCACATCATTATAAAACAACGGAGCCTTATTAAACTGGTAGAAAGTAAATACCAGCACCCCAATAAGCAGGATTAAAAACTGCATGGGCACTTTTACAAAACCATTCATGATAAGTCCCATCCTGCTTTCTCTTAGTGATTTTGCAGTAAGATAGCGGCCTACCTGGCTCTGGTCTGTGCCAAAATAAGATAATGCCAGGAAGAAGCCACCCACAATACCACTGAGTAAATTGTATTTACCGCTCCAGTCAATGCCCTCTTTGCTGATACCGGTATCAATTACATTCAGACGGCCAAGTTTGCCCCCTACTTTTAATGAATCAATGAACCCGACATTGTCAGGCAGCATTCTTACCAGCATATAACCGGCAAGAAACATTCCTGTAAAAATGATGATTAACTGCAGTTGTTGTGTGTAAGCAACTGCTTTGGCTCCGCCGCTCATCGTGTAAATAATAAGCAAGCCACCCATGAAGATATTGGTCCAGTAAATGTTCCATCCCAGCAACGATGAAAGAATAATGGATGGAGCCAGCACACTTAAACCCGTTGACAGTCCCCTGGACAGCAAAAAAAGAAACGAAGTAAGTGTTCTTGTTTTTCCATCAAACCTTGTTTCCAGAAATTCATAGGCGGTATAAACTTTCAGTTTTCTGTAAACAGGAACAAAAAAGAGGCTGATGACAATCATCGCCAGCGGCAGACCAAAATAATACTGTACAAATCCCATTCCCTCAGTATATGCCTGCCCCGGGGCTGATAAAAAAGTAATGGCACTGGCCTGTGTGCCCATGATACTTAATAAAACCAATCCCCATGGCAAACTGCGGTTGCTTAGAAAGTAGCCTTCAAGATTGCGGGAAGTACGGCTTTTATACAGGCCATAAGCAATGATGCCCAGCAAGGTAACAACCAGTACTATCCAATCCAGACTGCTCATTCAAAATAATTAGTGAAGAATTTGAAAAAGATAATAAGCAACACCAAAAAGACAACAACCAGTACATACCATGTATTCCATGATTTAAAGAAAGGCGCCTTATCGTTATTGCCCTGTACCATCATTATCGTTTTGTACCTCTTGTAAACCGGAACCAGCCCGACAGAATAATCAGCAAGCAAAGAATAAGTCCTAAAAAGATACCGATACGGATTCTCTTAATAAGAATACCTATGGCCAGCCCTAATGCAATGGCAATCATAAATGCAATTTCGCCGCTGCGCAATCCAAAATATTGTTTCTGTTCAGACATGGTATTATCAGAATCCTTTCTTCTTGTTTAATGCAATAATATTGGCCAGCAACCTGTAAGCTCCCGGTACACCGGCAGGCAACTGCCTGAAAAAAACAAGCCCGGTATAAGTGAACCATCCTTTTCCATACTTCGTTACAAGCAAACTGCCATCATCAGACTTTTCAGTTGGGTCGGCCATGGCAATCAGCTTTTCAAATTTACCACTGGTATCTGTTGCATGATAAATGCTCCGCTCCTGCACCCATCCTTTGAAGTCATCCTGTGTAATCTTATTAGGGAAATTAAACACCGGATGCTCCGGTTTCAGCAACGTAACTGCGGCCGTTTCATCTGTAACCCGGTTTCGGGTTATGTTGAAATTGTAAGGGCCAATCTTTGCCCTTACCGGGCCAATCTGGTTACTGGTATTGTACTGAACAATCAAGTTGCCGCCATCGCTTACATACTTCATCAGTTTGTCGTAGTGTTTGTTCATCCACTCATGGGTATTGTAAGCCCTTACACCAGTGATAATGGCATCATACTGCTGTAAATTATTCCTTAATAATTCCTTATCGCCCAACTGAATTACTTCATAACCCATTTGCTCCAGGGCATCAGGCACTTTGTCGCCTGCACCGGTGATGTAGCCAATTTTCTTGTTGTAGGTTTTCAAGTCAATCTGCAAAAGGTTTGTTTTGGCTTTCTTAAAATATACCTGTGATGGGATGTGGTCGTATACAACAACTTTTCGCTTACCGGCATAAATGATGTCTTTACCTCTTGATACCTCAATTGAAACTGCTTCGCTTAATGTATTTCCTTTTTTGGCTGGCTTAAATACAGGCGATGCATAGTTTTCAATGTTTCTCCATGTTCCATAGTTAAACTCCGGCCTTTCTGCATACCACTTATCCGAATATTTAAATGCCACTTTATATAATACTGAATCTTTAAGCAGGGAAACAAAATGCAATTGACTGCGTACCGCAGTATCATTTACTGACAGGTTATTTTCATCAACAAAATCGAACTCAACAGGCGGCATCACCACCAATGGCTGGTACACTTCACCCTTCACCGGGTCTGTGTATTTATAACGTACCGGCACTGGAAAACTTATTGGCTCACCGTCAATTTTTACAAGCACCGTTGCCACATATGCCGGGTCAGCATCTGCCTGGCCAATTTTTTCCTGCTCAGCAATATTATAATAGCCTTCGGCCATTTCATGCTGTAACCAGAAAGGCTGTGAGATAGGTTTGGCGGCAGGCACATAAAAGGTTTTTGAAAAAGAAATATTTCTGTTCTTTTCCATCTGGCGGTTGAAAGTGGTGTCAAATTTATCCACCAAAACACCGGCAAGCACAGCCTCAGCACCTAGGCGGTTATTAAATACAAAATTGATTTTCAGGGAATCCGTTTGTGCTGCATATTGCACCGCAGTAGTGGCATCCATAAACAAGCCGCTGCATTGCATAATAAGTTGCTGTACTTCGTTCAACTTCTGGCTGCGCCAATTCCCGGCAGGCAAAGTTTGAAGTGCCTTATACAAGTTGATTAACCCATTTACTGACTTTTCCGGATGCAGCAGATTGAACGTATTTAAGATGTCCTCAATAATGACAGCCATTTGTTTTCCGCCTTCCACCCTGCCCCAGCTTATATCCACACCATCCAGTAAATCATTCACAGGCTGGTCGCCTTTAATAGCCTTAAAATATTCCAGCGTTTCCCCTCTCGATGCTGCTGAACCAAAACCCTGGCTTTTATGCTGACTGCGGCCTTCAGCAGCAATTTCCCCATAGCTTTTGCCAAGTAATGCGTTGTAACCGCCAACATCTGTTTTAAACTGGTCGGGCCTGGTGGTATTATTGCCGCCAAAACTGAATGTATTCCACAGCACTCTTTTTGCCTGCCAGGGTTTAACACCATACTTAAACTGTTCCGGAAAACGATTGGCGTCAGCCGCTGCTTCAAAAGCTTCATTCGCAAGTATGGCAGATGCGGTGTGATGTCCATGCCCGCCTTCTCCGGTTGTTGGAAACCTTGTCACAATCACATCAGGCTGAAATTTTCTGATAACCCACACCACATCACTCAGAATTTTTTCTTTGTCCCATTTGATAAAAGTCTCTTCCGGTGTTTTTGAATATCCAAAGTCGAATGCCCTTGTAAAAAATTGTTCGCCGCCATCAATCCGCCTTGCGGCCAGCAGTTCCTGTGTCCTTATAAGCCCCAGTTCAATTCCCTGTTCTTCGCCAACCAGGTTCTGGCCGCCATCGCCCCTGGTTAATGATAAATAACCGGCACGGTACAGTTTGTCTTTGGAGAGATAAGTGATAAGCCTGGTATTCTCATCATCAGGATGTGCGGCTACGTACAATACTGAACCCAGTACGTTCAGTTTCTTAATTCCCTGGTAGATTTCCGCTGAAGTAAGGTTCTGCCTGCTTTGCGAAAACAGCAAAACCGGCAGTAAAAAAGAAAATAATAAACAATATAGCTTCCTCATCATTCGGTATTATTAAACGAATTTAACGGGTATTTGCGAAGCCAGTAAACCTCCTGTAACATTTTTCATTATTCATAACAAAGCCCCGGCTGGTGACCGGGGCCTAAGCAAATATCAAACATATTTATTCAATACGATCAGGAATGAACCCATTAGCATCAGCAAATTTTTTCTTCTCAGACTGCATATCATTAACTACCATTTCTACTTCAACCACAATTTCTTTTAAATCTTTTATAACAGCTTTTCTTTCCTCTATACTGCCCGCAAGGCCAAGATTTTTATATATGATTTGAACATTCTTAATGTACTTAAAAGTCCTGACATATGCTGTAATAAATTCTTCGCCACCGACAACACCGGATAAACGCACCTGATTTAAGGAATCAATCTTTTCTTGCAACAGTTCTTCAGCTTTCCCTGCAACAAGTACCAGACTATCATGTTGCTTTTTTATAATATAACCCCTTGCCATACTATCACTTGACGATAGAACTGAAAAAAGGCTGTTTTCAAGAATAATCATTCTCTCATAATAATCTTTTGCTATTTTGGCTTTCGAATTACAGGAAATAAGTACACCAGATAAAAAAGAAACAAGAAAAATCCTTCTTAGCATTATTCTTTATTAATAATAAGTAATCCCTGAAAGATACACTATTGTAATCATTTTAAATAACGGCCCAAATGCTTAATTCGTATTTTTATCTGCACAAAACCTGGTTATGCAATTAAAACATGCTTTCATTTTTCTGGTATTGTTTAGTGGCTCTTGCAAGTCCCAGCAAACGGGTGTTTTAACAACAACTCCGGTAAATTCATTCCAATACACCATCAGCAAAAAGATAATTGCAGAAAACGGCGCCGTGGTGTCTGCTCATCCGCTGGCAAGCAAAGCAGGTGTTGAAATTTTAAAGCAAGGCGGCAATGCTGTTGATGCCGCCATTGCCACCCAGCTGGCACTTGCTGTGGTTTATCCCAACGCCGGTAATCTTGGCGGCGGCGGTTTTATGGTGGCGAGGCTCAGCAATGGCGATATCCTTGCACTGGATTACCGTGAAATGGCACCGGCAAAAGCTGGAAGGGATATGTATATTGAGCCCGACGGAGAAGCGAATACCGATAAAAGTCAGCTTGGCCATTTATCATCAGGCGTACCTGGAACAGTTGCCGGTCTCTTTGCCTCTTATAAATATGCAAAACTTCCTTTTGAAAAACTAATTGAGCCGGCCATTCTGCTGGCAGAAAAAGGTTTCTGCATTTCTGCATCGGAAGCGAGGGCTTTAAATAATATCCGTGAAGATTTAATCCGCTACAATACCCTGGCTCCTGTATTTGTAAAGCAAACGGACCCGAAAAGTATCGGGTGGGAAAAAGGCGATACGCTGGTTCAGTCAGATCTGGCCAATACACTTAAACGAATAAAAGAAAAAGGCGCAGCCGGATTTTATGAAGGAGAAACCGCAAAACTGATTGTTGAAGAAATGAAACGTGGCGGCGGCATTATCGGTTATGAAGATTTAAAGAAATACAAAGCAAAGTACCGCACTCCACACTCATTTGAATACAAAGGATATAAGATACTGGGAATGCCTATGCCCAGCAGCGGCGGCCTTTTACTTAACCAGATGATGAAGATGATTGAAAGCAGGAATATAGCAGCCATGGGATTTCATTCTGCTGAAGCTATACAGTTAATGACAGAAGTGGAAAGAAGGGCTTATGCCGACCGGGCTGAGTATATGGGCGATGCCGACTATTATAAAGTGCCGGTATCCATGCTTACCAACGATATCTACCTGCAGGACAGAATGAAAACCTTCGACCCGGATAAAGCCACACCCAGCAATACTATCAAACCGGGAGTGCTGCTAAGGGCAGAAAGTGAAGAAACAACCCACCTGAGCGTAATTGATAAAGAAGGAAATGCTGTGGCTGTTACCACCACGCTGAATAATTCATATGGCAGCAGAACTGTCGTTGGCGGAGCCGGATTCTTTCTGAATGACGAAATGGATGACTTCAGTATTAAACCAGGAGTACCGAATCTGTATGGCGCAGTTGGTGGTGAGGCAAATGCCATCATGCCGGGGAAAAGAATGCTGAGCTCAATGACACCTACTATTGTTTTAAAAGATAATAAACCTTTTATCGTAGTGGGTACACCCGGCGGTACTACTATTCCCACACAAATTTTTCAAACGCTGGTTAACATACTTGAATTTGGCATGAGTACTGAAGATGCCGGTTATAAACCCAAATTTCACCACCAGTGGCTGCCCGATGAAATTATGTATGAAAAAGGATTCCCGGCTGCCGTAAAAACTGCCCTGGAAAAAAAAGGATACATCTTTGGGAAAGAACGTTCCGGGATTGGCAGAACAGAAATCATAAAGGTATTACCGGATGGTAAGTTTGAGGCAGTAGCCGACATCCGTGGAGATGACGGTGCTGAAGGATGGTAGCTAATTCAGTTTTTAGTTATTAGTTTTATCCCCAATAATCAAAACCTAAAGTCATGTCATCAATCGGAAAAGATTATCTGCAAACTGTAATTAAAAGAGTGAAATATTACAAAGACCTTGGCGATAAAACTTTTGAACAGTTAGTCGAATGGGATTTTCATTACCAGCCTAATCCTGAATCGAACAGTATTGCCATTATCGTACAGCATTTAGCCGGTAATATGTTAAGCCGCTGGACAAACTTCCTTACCGAAGACGGCGAAAAAGAATGGCGGCACCGTGATGCAGAATTTGAAGAGCAGCACAAAAACCGTGAAGAACTTATTGCTTACTGGGAGAAAGGCTGGGAATGCTTCCTGTCAGCCATCTCTTCGCTTAAAAAGAAAGACCTGAAAAAGACAATCATCATCAGAGGCGAGAAGCTGACTGTTGTTGATGCCATTAACAGGCAACTGGCACATTATCCTTATCACATCGGACAAATAATTTATATCGCCAAAGCCATTAAAAACGTAAGCTGGAAAAATCTTTCTGTTCCAAAAGGCGGCTCGGCTGACTATAACAATTCAGTTGAAATTAAAGACCCCGCCAAAGCATTTTAGAAGCAGTTGCATAGCTGGCTATTTATATATACTTTTAGCCCTTACTAACCATTAGCCCAGTTAACTAATTTACATCAACTGCTATGAAGTTTATTCTAACCAGCTGTTCCCTGTTTTTTTCTGCATTTTTTGTAATGGGCCAAAACCAGGTGGGCATATTTGCCGGAGCCCATGCCAACAGTGCCCGTTATCTTGTTTTCAACCAGGAGCAGGAAGTAACCATGAAAGCCGGATTCCATGCCGGAGTGAACATGAAAGTACCTTTTGAAGGTAACCTGTATTTCAACCCCTCTGTTTTCTATAGCATGAAGGGATATGATGTAAAACTCACCAGTTTTACAAATCCCCCGGATATCAGGGCTATAAACAACAGCACCACTATTCACACTTTCGAATTAGCCCCCATGCTGCAATTAGACCTGAGCAGAAATCCGGGACACTTTTTTATTAAAGCCGGGCCATCATTGGACTTTCAGATATTGGGAAAAGAAAAGTTTGACCTGAACGATGGCACTACAATTAGCAGGAATATGAAATGGAGCCCTGTTGATTATGGCCGTTTTGCTGCAAGCCTCATTGGTCAGTTTGGCTACGAAACCGGAGGTGGCTTTATGATCTTTGCCCATTACAGTCTTGGCGAAGGCAGCATCAGCAATGCCGACGGAGGCCCACGGATCCGTCACAGGCAGTTTGGACTTTCCATCGGAAAGTATCTGAAAAACAAAAAGATTATTATTGATACCAGAAACAAGGAATAAGATCATAATAAGTCCTGCATAAAATCCTCTATTACTTATTAACTTAGCTTCCCAAACTGAAAAGTATGGCAAAACGCAAAGGATATATCTCCTGGGACGAGTATTTCATGGGTATAGCTTTACTTTCTGCACAGCGCAGCAAAGATCCGGGAACACAAGTGGGTGCCTGTATTGTAAACCAGAAGAATAAGATTGTGGGTGCCGGTTACAACGGCTTACCTGCAGGTTGTGACGATGATGAATTTCCCTGGGACAGAACCGGAGAATTTCTTGACACTAAATATCCTTATGTGTGTCACGCCGAACTGAATGCCATTCTCAATAATATTGGCATGGATCTGCACGGCTGCAAAATATACACAGCCCTTTTCCCCTGCAACGAATGCTCCAAAGCTATCATACAGGCAGGCATTGTTGAAGTCATCTATCTTTCCGACAAGTATGACGGAACAGATGTCTTCAAAGCTTCGAAAATGATGCTTGACAAAGCAGGGGTTAAATGCAGAAAAGTAGAGGCTAAAATCGAAAATATCTGCCTGTCTTTCAAAGAAGAAGATGTGTAATTGTCTTCCGCTGTCCACATTTGCCTCCTGAGTGCAAAAACTATCTCCCTATCCGCCTCAAAAACCTTAGTTTTGCACCTGAAAAATTTTGGTTTTTCTCTTCACTTCGTTGGTTTTCAACTGCAAAAGAAAATCCAAAGCTAAAATCTGAATTACTATGGCGGATATTTTTGAACGTTTACTGAAGAATTATGGCCCACTCGGACAATACAGGGAAAGGGCCCACGGCTATTTTGCTTTTCCAAAACTTGAAGGAGACATTAACAGCCGGATGAAATTTCGTGGAAAAGATGTAATTGTGTGGAGCCTGAACAACTATCTAGGTCTCGCCAATCATCCCGAAGTTCGTAAAGCTGATGCAGAAGGCGCACAGCAATACGGTTTGGCATATCCAATGGGTGCCCGCATGATGAGCGGCAACAGTAACCTGCATGAACAGCTTGAAGCAGAACTGGCCGCCTTTGAACATAAGGAAGATGCTGCTTTGTTAAACTACGGCTATCAGGGAATGGTGAGTATTATTGATGTATTGTGCAGCCGGCATGATGTGATTGTTTATGATGCAGAAAGCCATGCCTGTATTATTGACGGGCTTCGCCTGCACCCCGGTCACCGTTATGTTTTCAAACATAACGATGTTGAAGATTGCGAAAAACAATTAGAAAGAGCAACAGCCCTTATTGAAAAGCAAGGTACCGGCGGCATACTTGTAATTACAGAAGGCGTATTTGGTATGGCTGGCGACCAGGGCAAACTGAAAGAAATTGCTGCATTGAAAGATAAATACCAGTTCCGCCTGCTGGTGGATGATGCACATGGTTTTGGCACATTAGGCAAAACAGGAGCCGGTGCAGGTGAAGAACAAGGTGTTCAGGATAAAATTGACCTGTACTTCTCCACATTTGCAAAATCAATGGCTTCCATTGGCGCATTTGTAGCCGGAGACAGAAAAATCATTGACTACATACGTTATAATATTCGCTCCCAAATTTTTGCCAAGAGTTTGCCCATGCCGTTGGTAATTGGAAACCTGAAACGTCTTGAACTGTTACGGAACCACCCTGAGTACAAAGAGAAACTGTGGAGTAATGCCCGCAAACTTCAGGAAGGGTTAAAAGCAAGAGGATTTGATATTGGAACTACCGATTCAGTGGTTACACCTGTTTATATGAAAGGAGATGTACCTGAAGCTACCGCCATGGTAATGGACTTACGGGAGAACTATGGCATCTTTGCTTCTATCGTAGTTTACCCTGTAATACCAAAAGGTCACATTATTTACAGGCTTATCCCTTCCACCGTTCACACTGATGAGGACATTGAGGCAACCTTAAACGCCTTCTCAGAAACCAAGAAAAAGCTGGATGCCGGTGCGTACAAAGCTGAAGTGATTCCGGATATGGCTGAAACAAAATAGTATTGTTATAATTGTTATCTGGCGGTACCTGCTATAGCAGGTGCCGTTTTTATTTATACGGCAAGTTCGCTTTGAAGCGATTACAGTATTTTTATGGCAACAAAAAGAACATACTATGCGTAAACTATTGCTGCTGTTATTGCTGGCACCTCTTTTTACTTATGCCCAGAAAAAACAAATTACTTTAGAAGACATTTATAAAAAAGGAACATTCCGGGGCGAATATGTACCGGCTGTATTTGAAGGAGAGGCTGACAAAGAAGAAATTTCTACTGCCGACCTGAAGGATGAAAACGACAAGCCTTTTGGAATGGCCGAAAACATTATTCATAGTGATGCCAACCTGAATTTAGTCATGCTGATAAAAGGTACAGAGCCTATTTATCGCCGCTCGGCTAAATCGTTTGTTTACCTATTAGAACCCGGGAAGAAATTGCTTAGCAAACTGGATAACGAAAAAGTTCTGCATCCCTCCTTCTCACCAGACGGCAGCAAAATTGCCTTCGTTAAGAACAATAACCTTTACCTGTATGATGTTGCCACAAAGCTTACAAAAGCCATAACAACTGACGGTAAATGGAATTACATTATCAATGGCAACTGCGACTGGGTGTACGAAGAAGAGTTCGAGTTCAGTCAGGCATACCAGTGGAGTGCAAAGGGGAATTACCTGGCGTATTACCGTTTCGACGAAAGCAATGTAAAAGAGTACAACATGACGATGTACGACAATGCCCACAACAAAGATTATCGCTATAAATATCCTAAGGCCGGAGATGATAATTCTAAAGTCGAAATACACATATATGATGTTGCCACGGGTAACGATGTAAAAGCACAGTATGAGCAGGGGGATATTTACATTCCCCGCATTAAATGGTCACAGGACGACACAAAACTGGTAGTATTCTGGATGAACCGTTATCAGAATAACCTGAAACTGTTGCAGACTGATGCCAAATCAGGCACAAGCAATCTTCTTTACGAGGAAAAGAACAAATACTACGTTGAAATAAATGACGACTGGTGGTGGCTAAAGGACGGGAAGAATTATCTCTTTACCAGCGAAATGAACGGATATAAGCATTTATATCTGTATAGCCTTGATGGAAAAATAAAAACACAACTGACAAAAGGAAACGCTGAAGTAACCGAAGTAGTAGGTGTGGACGAAACCAATAAACGCATTTTTTACACCATGGCCTGGCCAACTCCTATGGACAGGACCTTGTTTGTCACCGATTTTACCGGCAAAAAAAATTATCAGCTTACACAGGAAACCGGCTGGCACCGCTATGAATTTAATAGTGAGTTCAAACAATTCTATGATTTTAAATCCGACATCAACACACCTCAGGTTGTTACTTTAAATGAGATCGTAACAGACAAGAAGAAAAATCTGTCAGCTAAAGAACTGAAAGTGGTGAACGATGGTTCCAAACAAAAAAGTAAAATAGAAGAATATGGATATGGAAAAGCTGAATTCATCAGGGTGCCCAACAGCAAAGGCGACACACTGAACGGATGGATGCTGAAACCGGCAAATTTTGACCCTTCAAAAAAATACCCTGTTCTTTTCTGCAACTATGGGGGCCC
>CALLZY010000183.1 GCA_937858715.1 uncultured Chitinophagaceae bacterium
ACCTCCACCGAAGCGGGGACACAATCTAAAACAGGTGTGTCCCCGTTTTTATTTTCGGAGCAAACCTTTGCCAGTAAAGTGATTTGAGCGAAGATGCTGTTTACTCTCGGGGTTCGACACTGGTCATTTTTGCGGTTATAGGTGATTCCTTCAGGGAATACCAGATTTTGCAGTTTTTGTTTTTCACTGTAATCGCTGGAACTCCACAGGGAAGTGAGTTTGGAGCTTAATATCATTGCTTTATCGAGGACGGGTTTAAGGTTCGACACATGGTTACTGCTGAGGGCTAATTTTTCTTCCGCTTCCTTTCTCTGCATACGGAACTTTTCCCGGTAACGCTGGAACATATCACGGTCTATTTCCTCGGCGATATATCTTTCCTCCAGACGGTCTATTTTTTTTGTCAGCTCATTCACCTGCATACTCATGCGCTGCCGGTTTTCCTGCTTGTCTTTATGCAGCCGGTTATAATTATATCCCACCTGCGCCATCACTAATTGCCGCAGCTCTTCACTTACCTGTATCTGGTAACTGGACAGTATCGTCAGAAAATCTTTGTGCAGCATACTGGCTCTTTTGTTGCAGCCACAACCCACTGTGCCGCACTTGTAATAATACTGCTGGTTCTTATACGCTTTATAAGCCCGCAGGTAACGGCCACAGTTGTCACACTTCAAAAAACGCTTCAACGGGATATGCTCATTCTCCGGGTTCAGGTTATAGCCCGACTTATGCTTTTTAGACAGGATACCGTTCACCTGCAAAAACAGTTCCCGGCTTACAGCTTTCTCCTGTATGCCTTCCACTACCTGCCCGTCAAGAGCACTATGAACGAGTAAACCACAATAAAAGGGATTGCGCAGCATATCCGATATCCGCTGATTGGGTAATTCTAATCCCTGCCCGCAAAGTTTCTCCCTTACCGCTTCACTGCTCATCCCTTCTGCCTTCCATTTAAATGCCCGCCTGATAAGTTTACCGGTACTGTTTAACACAAACTCCTTCTTACCGTTTTTACGTAAAATATCATAGCCCAGTGGCGGGGCTGAACACCAGACACCGTTAAGCAAAGTTTCTTTTACACCTGCCATACATTTTTCACGGCGAAGCTGGTTATCATACTCCGAAAAAATAAACTGGATATTCTGTTGCAGGCTGCCGCTGGCAGTGGTTGTATCCGTAGGCTGGCTCACAGAGAACACCGTTATGCCTTCCCTCTTTAACTGCTCCGCAATATAGATGGCATTGGCACCCGAGCGGCTGAAGCGGTCAACACTGTACACTATGATATGGGATATTTTATCCCGGCTCCGTTTTACAAAGGCCAGCATTGCATTAAAGTGGCGGCGTTCATCAGTCTTGGCGCTTTCATAGGTACCTCCAAAATACCCCAATATCTGGTACTTGTTTTTCAGGGCATACTGCTCACAGGCTTTACGCTGGGTTTCCAGAGAAAGATTATTATCCGCCTGCTCCTTGGTGGATACCCGGGTATAGATAACACAGTTACCCGTCTGGCGAAGCACCTGTTTTTTTCCCTTTGCAAAAACACGAAAGGAGGATAATTCACTCTCAGCAGATTCCTGTCTTTTTTCGGTTGTATCAGCAGCAGTGTAACGATTCATACAAACAGTGTTGTGTTTTATGGGTTAAGAATAAATGGTAAAGCCAGCTATTTTATGCTAAATACCGGACGCTTTTTATGTTGAACAGGCTTTCTGCGGTTACCGGGTTTTGCAGCATCCGCAACGGAATTGGAAGTACCGGCACGGGCAGCAGATACTGTTTTAACTGAACCGGATAATACTTTTGACACCGGATGTAATAAGTCAGCTATAGCTGGTATCGCCGGGGTCTGCGCTGTCAATAGTTTAATTCCAAGTTCTGTTCTTAGCTTTTCAATCAACGTGATACCTGCTATTGCATTACGGGTAAGCCTGTCAGCAGAGGTCACCAGCAACAGTTGTACAAACGGGCTGTTTTGACGGCAATAATGATACAGGGATACTATACCATCTCTGCGGCCCCTGTGTTCCTGCCAACTGGTAATGGTAAGTCCGTTAGCAGCGGCATAGGTGGTCAATTGTTTTTTCTGTTCGGCAATGCCTTGGGCGGTAGCTGCCCGCAGGTAAGCGATACAGGTCTTTTGTTTTTTGGGAGTTGTTTTCATCATTTTAATTTTAGTACACAAAAAATTTATCCGGCAGCTTTTTTTTGCTCCTCCAAATATACAACATGTTGATTATCAATTAGTGTCGTTTTCTTATGGGCAGCCAAAAGCAGCAGTTCGGCGAAGGTTTTAAGGCTTTTAACGATTGCTCCCGCCTGCTCGTCATTAAGCTGTTCATAACCCTTACAGGAGCGCAGGCTATGGATGGTAAGGGGTTCTTCTATGGGCAGGGTATCGCATTCAGAGGAGCCTTCCGGGTTTTGCAGGGACGGTTCTATCTCTTCTATGGAGTGCTGTTTTTTCACGGGTATCTTCAACAGGGTTCTCTGGGATATTTATATCACTAACAAGTGATACAGGTTAAGGGGTAACCATTACATGGCAGGTCTTGCCATGTAATGGTGTTACGGGTACGGCACCCGCCGGTTAATGGTTCTTTTCATGTTCATCGTCGCCATCGTCTTCATCACCATCGTCCTGTTCTTCATAATCACTAATCATGTCTCTTACCTCATGAATCGTATCCCGCTGCTCTTTTTCATACTCTACGGACAGTGTCAGCACATCTTCGTCTACATCCGCCCCGGTTATCTCTACCGGGATTTCTGCTTCAATTAATGCACCGGCAACTTCTGCCAGCACGCCTGCCGGAACTTCCAGTTCCTCCCTTGTAATGGTACTCTTGCTCATTTTTTGATTTTTTGTTTTTTTGTTTTATCGTTTTATTATTTTATTATTTTATTATTTTATTATTTTCTACAATCCCGGAGTATCGCTGTTTCGGGTGGAGGGTCTGAACCTGCTTTTGCGGCGGGCTTCTGCTTTCTTTTTGGCCTTGTGCTCCTCTTTGCTTTCCTGCGTCACCACCCACAACTCCCCAAACGCCTGCCTGGACACCAGCGCCGCCAGCATAAACCGGGCGGCCACCACCCTGATTTTTACAGGTCGGCTGAACTGCAACCGGATAAACTTCCGCTTCTTATTCGCTTTAATAATAGTACTGCACTTAACTTCCAGTTCTTTTACCAGCCCTGCATATGGGTAACTGACCGGGAGGTATTGGAACTGATCTGCCGCTATGATGCTCTCCAGTCCATCCCTTACCTGTTCCATCAATGACACCGGGACAGTGGCTCTGTCCAGCCGCAACAGGTTTTCCAGCAAACAGCGTAACCGCACACTGACCCACTTTACTTTTTCTAATTCTGAATAATCCCAGTATCTGCCGGGAATGGTGAACATCGCATATTCTTTACTGTCTTCTGTCTGTGCCGCCACCGCTTCTATGAACCGGCTTTGAATGTATTGATAGGGGACAGGAGGCCGGAGTATTGGTTGCGGTATTACTTCTGTTTTCACCTGTAGCTGCCCGGGGTGTTCCTGCTGCCCGTTTAACAGCAGCACTGCTGCCTGCTCTTCAATGTCCTGCGGATAGTTTTCTGCTTTTACGTTAAGCGGCAAGGCGTTTACAGTTCCGTCTTCCTGCTTTTCCCCCTGCGCTGTCCCTGCGGCAAGCACCGGGGTCATCTCCTGCTCCCTGTCACTACGCTGGTAAAATGCTAACTGGCGGCAACTGTCACTGCAATATTTTCTGACGGCTCTGGCTGCCGTAAAGGACGCCCCGCAATGCGCACATATCTTTTCCATATCTTATTTTTTTTGCTGCTTACTACCCGCCGGGCTGTACAGGTTTACGTAAAATTTTACGTTATCCCGTCCCCGTGGCGATTCGTTTACTCTTGTTCTGTTTCAGGGTATTCTCCGGGTATGCCTTTTAAAAAATAGCCATAGTCGGAGAGGATTTCACTGATATTGCGGCGCACTGATTTATGTACCGCATCGTCCTTCAGCGTTCTTACCTGTATCAGCAGGCTGTTCTCTGTCTCATTCAACCCTTCTATGTAATAATCCGTCTGGTGGGTTAAAAATATCTTCAGCACATCACTAAACACATCCATCGGCACCGTATAGGAGGTCGCAATAATGGCGGCTGCGGGTTTTGTTGTCATATTCCTGATTTTATTGGTTGTCTTTTTCTTTTCTGCTTTTTCGTTGTCTGCCCTTAGTCCAGCTGCACTTTTCTTTGCCTGTTATGGCCTGCCCCTGTCATGGCTTCAGATTGTTTACGCTTCAGTTTTTTGTATTTCTTTTTCAGCTTCTTTAACTCCCGGGCTGTCCCGGCTTCCGCAGCCCCCGCAGCGGCTGGCTGCTTTTTACTGAACCACCAACCCGCTGCCAGCAACAATACCACAAACACCAGCGGATGGGACAATAACTTCAGCAGGCCCGCAAGCAGGTCTTTATCTGATGCTATCTGCCCGGTAATCTTCTCCTGCCAGCTCTTCTGCTCTCCGGCTTGTGTGTCTTTGCTGTTTGTGTTCGTATTCGTTTCCATTTATCCCGGCTCTTTTTCTTTACGCTTTGCTATTACCTGTTTTACGTAAACTTTACGCAAATCTCTGCCGCTCTCCGGCGGGTGGGGGGCTGTTGGGGGGAGCCTATCTTTTAATCGTATTGGGAACAGGGAAGAATGAGAAAACCTGCTTTTATTATTCAGCTTTCTGTTTCATGAAGTTTTTTCCGGTGATTGAAAAAACAGATGCTTTTTTTATTACTCTTTCTTTATATTTGGATACGAATTTTCATAGAATAAGGTTTCAAAAACCACGGGGCCGGTTTCAACCAGCCCCTTCTTTTTTTTACGACTTTACGTAAAAAAATACACCCCCATACCATTCATGCGACGATACCATAACTTTCTGCGCTAAGACTGTATTTTATTGCCCGTAAAAACCTTTACTGTTATAGTCTTAACGCTTTTGTCAGCGCAGAATGAAGCAGGGAGGATTATTAACGTTTTTCTTTTTTGAGTTTATTTGTGTAGGTTTATCCTGTCTTTTATAAGATAATTTGTTGATAAAAAAATACGGGGCCGGTTTCTACCAGCCCCTTGTTTTTTCACAGACTTTACGTAAAATAACTTCCTTCTTATCTTGACAGACTGCGCCGCTGCCGTAAAATAATACCTGACAGGAAGCCTTCTGCATAGCTTGCAGGACAGTATCATTGTTCCTTCTGTTTTTAAAGGGAAGGACTTCTCTGTTTTACGGTACACCGGTTTACGTAAAACAGCTAATACTGTTCTGTAAACAAACCCTTAATAAAGGTTCAATCCTTTTTTGAGAATAGATTACAGGAGTTGCAGTGCCCGGCTTTACGTAAAACATAAACATATCCGTGTGGGCAGTACAGGTCACGAACGCTTCTCCTTTGACTTCTGTTCTTTTTGCTCCCGCTGTATCTCTGCATCTATCTGCTTTACTGCCTCCTGTATCCCCATCTCTTCAAAATGTGAACGGATATACCGCAAGTCCGCTATCAGCGCACTGCCCTTTTTAAAGTTGGGCATCTGCAAATATTTTTTATATAATTCTGAATTCTGCAAACTGCTGTATCCCGTCCCCGTCAGCAAATGCGCCAGCCTCGCCAGTGAACTCACAGAAACCGTACTCCTCGGCTCTATCCCAAAACCCGCCTGCAACAAATAATGCAGGGCCAGCAACTGCCTCGACTGGGTGTTCTCCCGTGCCCCGGATTCCACAGCTCCGGCCTGTTTTACTTCCGCCTCCGGCTCCCGGTTTAACAACAACAACTGCCGCTCACTGTCTAATACCTGACTGCACACCCGTACAAAACGTAATACCTCTGCCTGTGTCAGACCCTGCTCCTCCGCCGGTAAGCCATTATACTCCTCTGTAGTGATTACCTCTTTTTCCACCAGCAATATGTCTGTGGACAGGTATTTTTCAAAATGAAGCTCCCGGTAGGGCTTCAGCACCCGGCCATGCTTTTGCAACAACGCCTCCTCCCTTTCTTTTAACTGCATATATTCCGCTCCCGTCTCTTCCGGTGACATGGCAGCTTCTTTCATATACCCCAGCATATACAACAGGTGTTCGGTCAGCTCTAACTGCAAATCCTCTTTGTACCGCCCCACCAGCAACCGGTAGGCTTCTATAAATCCCTGCACCAGCACCGGCACAAACTGGTGACGGGGTATCGTGGTGCCTTTTTTGAGCGCTTTCATCTTCTTTATACCGGTGGCTTTTATCCCGGACTCCTCACAAATGTAACACCACACACCTGAATTTCACGGACACACTTCTTTATGGACTTGCTTTACTAATTCACCGTGTACCCTGCCTGTTAGTCGTGCCCACTACGCTGCCTGCTAATTGCTTCCGGTTCTGTTATTCTGTAATGCTCCCGTCTTTACAAATACCGCTGTCCCTGAATACGCCTTTAAATCCTCCAACTCCCCGCCCACCTTCATCCGCCAGTAATCCCTGCCCCAATACCTGTCCCGGTGTTCCGCATCATAAGCTTTCTGCATTTGCCTGATTTCCGAAAAATGACGCTGGTATAGCATGGCAACCTCCAATTTATAAGTCCCCGCATCAAAAACGGTTTCCGAAATCTCTTTCCTTATCCGTCTGGCTCCAACCTCCGCTATATCAAAATGCAACTGCTCATGTTCAAGAAGCCCCGTTCTGTTTGCCCATGACTTCACATACGACCTAGAAGGTATCATTACAGCATAAACAGAAACAGGATAACCTGAATCCTTGTTTTCTGCCTGTAATGTATCAGTGAAAAAATATCTTATGTTCCAGGAAATTCTTGCCAGTGAATGACTGTTCCCCTCTATATTCAAAACATCCTGAAAATACTCCCACCTTAATCCCTCGCTTGTCCAAACAACCTCTTTGGGCAACGCCTCTTGTGGCAGCATCTTTGAATTGCACGAACCGGCTGCAATAATGAAAATAAGCAAACTCCATTTTATCATGACCTGTTGTATATATAATGTTGATTTTAATAGCAGCAAAAGGAGGGAACAAAGTGTATCCCTCCTTTTGAATTGCTCACAATTGTTCTGACCGAATAGGACAATTGCTATTATTCAGCCTTCCGTTCCTGTCTAATATTCTCCTACGCTAACCTCCTGAACAAGAAATGTTGAATAATACCCGGCTATCTTATATGACCAGTCTGATGACCCTAATTCACTGTCACACCAAACCCTCAAAAAAGGAACCGGATTGCTGAATACCACCCGTATATACGGAACATGCGTATTGACAACTGTTGTGGTTCGTTTATGGAAAAGATCCCAAAAATTGGTATCATGGATTTGGTAAACCTCCCCGCCATCTGAAATTGGTGCAAAATAGAGCTTTATTACAGTCACAAATAGAGTGTCCTTATTTGCTGCTTGCTTTGGACGTACCTCATCTGAAAAAAGGCGAATATCCTGAGGGGCATTATATTCCACAATTTTAGTGTTCAGCCCATGCAGACTGTCTAACAAAACACCAAAAGGCTTGCCTTGAAAATTACTGCTTTGCTGTCCAATATTCTGTTGCAGCCATTGCAGAGTATCTGTAACAATAACCTGTGATTGAACAGTGTTACTACTTAGTGCTACAAGTATTATAATGAGTATTTTTTTCATAATAGATTTTTTTAGTTACAAATTTTTATTTTAATATGCTTTTTACCATTAGAGCCTATTGTTTCTTCTAAACTAAGTTCCTTGAATTCTCCATTCACATTTCTTAATTATCCTTCTCCCTCCTAAGTTCCTGCAATATTTCTTCTGTAAGAGAGGTTTTTACTTTTGTCGGATAAGACAAAGCTCTTTCCTTCCAATATTTTTTCTTTTCAGGTTTTTCCCAAACTCTGTATAATTTCACTAGCTTATATTTAGGAATTATGTGAGAAGGAACCATATAAGCAGCATGCAAGTAATTTTTTTCCGCTATAGAAAATTGATTGGTTGCCAAGTAGCTATCTCCGAGGTAAGAAAATATATAACTATTGGAAGCATAATGTTTGCTCCTTTCCAAAAGGAATATAGAAAGTGTATAGTCTCCTGCCAAACTAGCTTCTGCACCGTAATTAAATAAAAAATTGCCGTTGAACTTTAAATGGATATAGGCTTTCTCATAGTATTTTTTTGCCTTACTATAATCACCATACAGAGATAACTGTGATGCTTTATCCCAATTTTTCTCCGCTTGATATTGGTTAATAGAATAATAAAGAACAATTATCAATAAGAAGATAAGAGTTGTTATTGTAGTGATCTTCAGTTTAAAAGGCATGAATATTTCTTCCTGTCTTCCCGAAAATAAAACAGCTAAGTGATAGCTAAGGACTAATAAAATTGGAAAAAAGTGAAAAGGATTTGAAAAAAAACTTGTACATAATGCTGCAATAAGACATCCAATACTACCTTTCCTGTGCCATTCTAAATAACCTACATTTTCCTTAGTGCGAAATAAGTTCACCGCCATATATATGGTAATTAGGAGAACAAAAAAACCGATAATACCAAATTCGGATAGAACCTGAAGAATTGAATTAAACGCTTCATAAGTGTTTGTTGCAAGAATCTGTGAATCAATTGGAGTTTCAACAGTTCGGAAGTAATCAGCTTGATAATTATTGTAAACAGATGAAAATTTATTGAGACCAACTCCCATCAATAGGTTATCTTCAATTAGGTTCAAAGAGACTCTGTAAATAGTAAGCCTACCAGATACGGAATGTGGTTTTATATTAAGTAACAATACAGATAATGAGACAATAACGCTTACAACAATTAGCATCCTCTTCTTTGAATTAAATTTGAGTTTCTTTTCAAGAAATAAGATAATGACACTACCAACTACAAACCCAATAATCGCTGCTCTTGCTAATGATATTAACAAAAGAAGAACAGAAACTAAAAATAACAGACTCAGAAAAAAATTTTTTATTGAGCGAGATGGCAATTTGGCTAATAAGTAGGAAAATAAAAGCGGAAGCGTTATCGCTAAATAATTTGCAAAAAAACCAGAGTTATGAAAAAGCCCTTTTACTTTCAAAGCACTATAGTTGTTTCTTACCGCCTGATTGCAGGCTATCATTATCTGTATTAAAAAGCTAATACACAAAACCACTAAAACCGACTCTCCTTTTTTAATATTCCACCTACGTTGGAAAAAAAGGAAAAATCCACTAAGAGAAAATATGTTTAAAAAGAAATGAAACCCTTCAATTAGATTATGCTGTCCCCAGACCAATACAAATGCAAGCAAAAAGAAAAGCCAACCGAAGATTTTATAGTTTATACCATTGGCAGAGGTGTAATATATCCAACTCAATATGCCTATTAACCATATAAAGTAAGTACTCGTACTGTATATTCCTCCAATTATGTCACGATAAAATAAATAGGGAGCAAAGAGAAAAATTGCTGTGCAGTAGATATATACAAAGAAAATTTCTACTCTACTTTTTAATAGTATTTTCATTAATTATTTTACAATATTGCCTTATACTATCATGCGCCATTGGACTTATTTTAAAAACATATTCTCGATGTGGGAGAAGTAGAGAATTTTTTATCGAGTATTCTTCGTTATAAATTATTCTTATTTCCACAAGTTTAGATTTCTTTATGCTATCTAATTGCTTTGAAAGTGAGAAGTTGACTTCTTTACTTATGTCGTTGCTATAATAAAAAAAAAGTGAATCGAAATAATCCTCACTTGGTTTTCTCTTAGGTATGTACTTTTCTAATTTGATTTTCCCTTTGGCGAATTCTTTTTCCACAATAGTATCATTATCCGTTGGTTGAATAAATAATCTGCCCAATGCATACATATTCACAAATGAATCAACCATCATTCGACTTTCGAATTTCGGCTCTGCAGTTTTGAATAACACACCATAAATCGAGTCTCGGCTATGTAAGAAAAATTTATCTTGGTTAGCCATTCTTTGTTCAGACTGTAAAATCCTTGTTCTGGGTAATTGATACAAAATATACTTATCGCAAAACGTTATTGCTATTGTATCAAAAAGATTGAAAAAGTGTAATGTGTCATTTACTTTTTGTACAACGGGATATTGAGTAGTCATAATTATTCCGCTGCCTTGACAATTCATTTCTTTTTTGTGATTGGAACAGTTTATAGCACTTAAGAAAAAAAGAATGCCCGCCATAAAATATACAGTTATCGCATTGACAGGCATTCTAAAAAATAGTTTAAATATTAACATTTCTTATTGGGGATTAGCATTCCACAAAGCCGTACTTGTATAATCAATTATCTTAGGCGGAATAATCATATTAAAAGGAGGGCAAGGGATGGGAGATGGTGTATATTTAACAGTAAAACTCAAACTCATCCCTGCATACAACACGTTTGGAGTACCTTCTGTAAAAGAAGGTGTCCCATTATGTGATTGTATGGAAACTTCCCCTCCAATATTTGAAACACCAATCATCTCCAAACTATGATGTTCTAAAGAAACCCATTCCCACCTTGTGTAAACCGGATCATATTCAATAATACCGTGTTCAGTTGACCGAAGATACCACATATTAAGGCCTCCGTTCAGAGCTTTCCATTCAGGATCCTTTTTCTTTTTTAACGGGCTAATCGTTGTAAAATTAAATCCCTCGGTCACGTTTGATACAGAAACGGCGGATACAGCACCTTCAAAATCATTAGCAGCATCATTAAAACACTGCTCATCCTGAGAACTAGGTGTACTATTAGGATCACTCCCATAACCCACTGGTGGCCCTCCTCCTGTACAGTCATTCCAAGCATCTAGTACTATATAATCAATCACTTGCCCGGTTTGTAGGTCAAACCAAATGCCTATTAAGTAATAAGTTTGACAGGTTACACAAGTTGTACGGCCAACTAATGTTGGAACCTCTCTATTTTTGGGCTGTCCAATTCCGTTAAGGAGTCTGTTATGCGATTTTGCCATGCTTCCTCTTTCGGCCTGGTAGCTCACAGTTCTTGAATAGCTATCATTATAAAAGTGAATTGATGCGGTAAGATTATCTAATGCCACATTCGCACCTGTTTCTTTGTTTACAAATGCTTTAAAAGACAAATATTGAAAGTCTCCATCGATTTTGTCATTCTTTTTTCCAATAATCTCAACGATATTCATGCCCATTTGTCCTACAGTATTTTTGTAGAAGATAATGTTTCTTACAGCCTCAATCGTTTTATTAGTAAACGGCTTTTTTTCACCTTTGATAGGCGCAACAAGATACTTTTCTTTGTTATGCAAATACTCTTTAGCATTTTCCCAGTCAATTTTTTCCCCAAGCTTCTGCATTCTTGCAAACTTTCTTTCCGCCGAATAACTGGCTAATTCGGAGTACGGTTTGGCAAGTAACTCTTTTTCTTTTTCCTCTACAACTTCTGAATAGTATTTTTGAGCCTCTTTTACCAATTGACTATTACTTAGAATGTCATTACTTTCTTGTTTTTGGCAAGAAGAATAAAATAAAACAAATCCTGTCATGATTACTGATAGGAAAGTAATAGTTTCCCATCTTTTTTTTCCTTTTCTCATAATAAAAATTTTCATATGAAAAATATTTACTCTTTTTTTGATAGGTTCGGAGCATCTCCTATAATCAATGGCCATTGAATTCCTTCAATATAAATACAAAAACGGCGTGTCCTTTACGCATATAATCAGCTAACTGAGGCTCTTGGAAGGCCCTGTACAACTGATACAGCAAAAGGAACACACCGTTTCCGGTGCGTTCACAGGTGCTATACATCGTTGTACTTTAATTTTCCAAGATTTCAGTTAACGAAGTATCCTGTTAAACGCTATAAGAACTTTACAAAACTTTAAGCACTGTCCTTTTTCTGATAACAAATATATATAATACCTCAATACCCCGTCTGTACTTTTATTTCTACTTCCTGCTTTCCAGTCTCAGTAAGGCTTCTTCCACATTTTTTGTGTTTCCTTAAATTCAAAAAGGGCAGGAATAAACCTGCCCCCCGTATCCGTGTCCAAGTTAAAAAGAAACGCAAGTCTGTTACAATGGTAATACTTACTAATTTATTTTACAATATCCTTATGCGTAAAATTAACTAAACACTCATTTTACTTCATAAGCGTTGATTTTTGCCACATGAACACTCATTTTAATTTTTTACATTCCGTTTCAGAATCTTGAGATAAGCTCTGTTTGTACTATCAGTTAAAAGACCATTCCGCCCCCAATCCTTTTCTAAAAAGCTAATAATGCTTTCAACTCTTCCTCGAAATAGTTCGACAAATCCCCGCTTTTCTCCACTT
>CALLZY010000184.1 GCA_937858715.1 uncultured Chitinophagaceae bacterium
ATGGTTTATACTACGGCAGACAGCACCGCTTTCCGCTTATCAGCTTTTGATACAGCATCTTTTGCTGATAAGTCACAACCACTGGAGAGTGAGGTGTCAATCTTCATTGATACAGACAAAACTTTCCAAACGTTTTTCGGAATTGGCGCAGCGCTGACTGATGCTTCAGCGGAAACTTTTTATAAGTTGCCAAAGGATAAACAAACGGAATTGCTGAAAGCCTATTTTGATAAACAAAACGGCATTGGCTATACAGTCGCCAGAACAAATATCAACAGTTGTGATTTCAGCAGTGATATGTACACGTATGTCACAGACAGTTCTGACAAAGAGTTGAAGTCATTCAACATTGAGCATGATAAAAAATTTAAGATTCCCTTTATTAAGGAAGCAATGGCAACTGCCGGAGGTAAGCTAGATCTTTTTGCAAGCCCCTGGAGTCCTCCTGCTTTTATGAAGACAAATGGAGAAATGCTTCATGGTGGTAAACTGAAGCCGGAGTATAACGATATGTGGGCATTGTATTACACAAAGTTTGTCAAGGCTTATGAGAAAGAAGGAGTACCGGTTTGGGGAATCAGTATACAGAATGAACCAATGGCCACACAAAAATGGGAAAGTTGCATTTATACTGCAGAAGAAGAAAGGGATTTTCTTAAGAAGCATTTAGGCCCCACAATGGAAAAGGAAGGACTGAAGGATAAGAAGATTATTGTTTGGGACCATAACCGGGATATGATTTACCAAAGGGCAAGAACTTATTTTAATGACCCGGAAGCTGCTAAATATATTTGGGGTATTGGTTTCCATTGGTATGAAGACTGGAGCGGAGGAACACCAATGTATGATAACCTTAGGAGAGTTTACGAGGCTTACCCTGATAAGAACATTTTCTTTACAGAAGGTTGTGCTGAGAGTTTCGATGCGAAGCGTTATAATGCCTGGGTGCTGGGTGAAGAATATGGCAGAAGCATGATCAATGACTTCAATAATGGTATGGTGGGCTTTACTGACTGGAATATTTTGTTAGATGAAACAGGCGGCCCTAATCATGTTCAGAACTTTTGTTTTGCCCCGGTTCATGGCGATACGAAAACGGGTCAGCTTATTTATACAAATGCCTACTATTACATTGGTCATTTTTCCAAATTTATTCGGCCGGGGGCGAAAAGAATTATTGCAGCGGCAAGCCGCAGCCAGTTACTTACTACTGCTTTTGTCAATCCGGATGGTAAAGTCGTGGTAATAGTAATGAACCAGGGAGCAACAAAAGTGCCATACTCTTTGTGGGTAAATGGCAAAGCTGCTGCTACTGAGGCGTTGCCTCATTCCATTAGTACATTAATCTATTAAGGCAAAAATTTTTGGTCATGGTAAGAAGGATTGCAGTCATTAGTGTTTGTGTGCTGTTTGCGTTATCGGGTTGTAATAAAGATAAAAACCCGGATCCGACACCAGTGCCACCGGCGACTAATTTCTTAATTACCGGCTGGTCTGTTGACGGGGTTGCAGACAAAGATGAGTATAAAGGAACCGGGCTTTCACCTGTTATCAGGCTTCAGTTTCCCACTGCAATAGACAGATCGACAGTGGCATCATCAATCATACTCAATACGGCTGATTATTCGGTAACTTATCAAAATGGAGACAGCGTACTGGTGATACAGGCCGCTTCGCCATTATCTTACCTTACCAGATATTCTTTGTCTGTTGCAGCGACCTTGAAATCCAAAGCAGGGGGAAGTTTGTTTGGTGCTGTAGATATAAAATTGCTAACACAATTTGACCCATCCGATAAATTCCCATTACTTACAGATGACCAATTGCTGGATAAAGTGCAGCAGCAAACCTTCAAATATTTTTGGGACTTTGGTCACCCCGTAAGCGGAATGGCAAGGGAAAGAAACAGCAGTGCAGAAACAGTAACAACCGGGGGAACAGGATTTGGAATCATGGCAACTGTAGTGGCTGTTCACCGGGGCTTTATTACTCGTACTGAAGGCCGTGACAGAGTATTGAAGATTGTCAATTTCTTATTAAATAATTGTACCCGTTATCATGGTGCATTTGCGCATTGGATTTACGGAACATCAGGAGTGACTCAGCCGTTTAGTACGAATGATAATGGTGCTGACCTGGTAGAGACATCTTTTTTGCTTGAAGGGCTGATAACTGCTCGGCAGTATTTCAATAGTGCAGATGCAACAGAAACTGAACTAAGAACAAAAATTAATACCATCTGGGATGGTGTGGAATGGAACTGGTTCAGGCAAAGCGGTCAGAACGTTTTGTACTGGCACTGGAGCCCTGATAAAGGATGGGCGATGAATCATCAGATTAAGGGATGGAACGAAGCCCTGATTGTGTATGTTCTTGCCTCTTCCTCAAGAACGGATTCAATACCTAAGATTGTGTATGACAACGGATGGGCAAGTAATGGAAGCATGGTGAATAATAATTCTTACTATGGTTTTCAGCTGCCTTTGGGATCTGCTTACGGCGGGCCTTTGTTTTTTGAACATTATTCGTTTCTCGGAATTAATCCGAATGGCTTAAGTGATGCATATGCTAACTACCAGGTACAGGCAAGAAACCATACGCTTATAAACTATGAGTATTGTAAGGCTCAAACTAACCGCTGGTATGGATACAGCAGCCAGTCGTGGGGGCTTACTGCCAGCGATGGCCCGGCACCTTCTTACTATCAGGCTCACAGCCCGACAAATGACCGTGGCGTTATAACCCCGACCGCAGCATTGTCGTCATTTCCATATACGCCGGCTGAAAGTATGCAGGCTCTAAAGTTTTTTTATTATAAACTGGGAAACAAGCTATGGGGGAACTATGGCTTTTACGACTCTTATAAGATGGATGATCCCTGGTTTGCTTCTTCAACATTGGCAATTGACCAGGGGCCGATTATTGTAATGATGGAAAATTACCGGAGTGGTTTATTATGGAGCTTATTCACCAGTGCCCCGGAAATTAAGAATGGGATGAAAAGGCTGGGCTTTACAGCCCCATATTTATAAAAAATAATGAAGAAAGCAGCCCTTTTTCTGTCTGTGAGTTTCTTTCTTTTTTTTCTGGCAGTTTCAGCACAGAAAACGAAACCTGCTGCTTTTGACCCTAAACTGAGGGAGAAGAATCTGTCAGATTCAGCATTATTAGATTTAGTTCAAAAACAAACATTCCGTTATTTCTGGGATTTTGCTCATCCGGTAAGCGGTATGGCTAGAGAGCGAAGCGACAAGGAGTTTGGTTATGGTCATGAAACTGTTGCAGTCGGTGGAACAGGCTTTGGTATAATGAGCGTAATAGTTGCTACTGAAAGAAAGTGGATTACACGGGACACCGCCGCAAAATTTCTGCTGAAAATGGTGAATTTCCTGCTGAAAGCAGAGAGCTATCATGGAGCATTCCCGCATTGGATGGATGGGGCAACAGGAGAAACAATACCTTTTAGCCGAAAAGATGATGGTGCCGATTTGGTTGAAACGTCTTATTTATTTCAAGGGTTACTTTGTGCAAGACAATACTTTGATGGGAACAATGCGACAGAAAGTGAATTAAGAACCCGTATTAACTGGATTTGGCCCGATATTGAATGGAGTTGGTTTACACAAGGTCAGGAAGTGTTGTATTGGCATTGGAGTCCCAACAATGGCTGGTCAATGAATAATGCCATCAGAGGTTTTAACGAATGCCTGATTGCCTATATACTGGCAGCGTCCTGTCCTGACGAAAGGTATATGGTCAAACCCGCAGTGTATCACAAAGGCTGGACACAAAGCGATTATTTCAAAAATGGAAAAGAGTTTTACGGTATAACACTTCCGCTGGGGTTTGATTATGGTGGCCCGCTTTTCTTTTCACATTATTCGTTTCTTGGTCTTGATCCAAGAGGTTTGAAGGACCGTTATGCCGATTACTGGGAGCAAAACAGAAATCACACATTAATCAACCGGGAACATTGTTTGCGAAATCCAAATAATTTTAAAGGCTACGGAGAGCATTGCTGGGGGTTAACCGCAAGTGATACATATAATGGCTATGCAGCACACTCGCCAACTGAAGATTTGGGGACAATATCTCCAACAGCGGCATTAAGTGCATTTCCGTATACTCCCGGCTATTC
>CALLZY010000185.1 GCA_937858715.1 uncultured Chitinophagaceae bacterium
CAAACATGGTTTGCAGTAAGTTTTTTTAAATGTTTCGCGAATTGGGTTTCTATTCCAAAGTTTCGATTTAACTATTTCTGCAATACATGGCTTGCAGAAGAAATCACAAAGCGGTTTCCAATCTTTATATAAGCCTAATGAAAATACTTTTTGTGTATATAGCCCTTTTTTATTAAATCTTACAGTATTAATTTTGCCTATTCTTACACGGTCATTTAATTTTTTTGCATAATTAAATTTTTGTGTAGTGGTAAATAAGTCAGCATATTTCACATTAACCATTGATCAAATTTTTGGCGGTTTACAAGATTCAAAAATGATTTTTTATTTTCTATAAAATACTGCCAATTTCTTTCACCCCTTATTCCTAATGAAACTGGAATGTGAGTAGTTGGTACTTTTACAACCGTTACACCGTTCGCCTCCCAATCACAGGTAACCCACTCAACAGGATATTGATAAATTTCAGATATTAATTTCCAGCAATCGCCATTCCACCTGCCTCTTATATCCCTGGGGACATGGGTAAACCTTTCTTCAGCAGGGTTAGTGTCGTGAATAATTATAAGGCCGTTTTCTTTCAGGCAAGCCAAAGCATTTTCAAAATCCTTTTTCAGTTGTTCATAGTGATGAAGGCCGTCCAAAAATACAACGTCAAAACTAATGGAAGGTATTTCCCTTTCAAATAAAAATAACGCTTCAAAAAACTCGTCACTGGTTCCTGTGAAGTTTGCCACCGCAGCAGGGTTAGGGTCAACGCCAATCTTGAAGCGGCAGTTAATCAGATCAAAGTTTTTTGTCCGGTCATTTATACCTATTTCAAGGTATGATTGAGCATTGACTGCCTTACAACATTGGTTTATAATTTCAGTGTGTATGTGCATTTATTCTGTGGTAGTGGTTTATGAAAGTAAAAAAATCGTTATTTCTATAATCAAATGGGTGTTCCGTCCTGTTTGCGTTCCAAGGCATCAAATATTCAGCAGCCGCAAAAGCAATCTGGTCACGGGGAGAGTGCTTAATTAATTCCTCCCACCATAAAGCACATAAATCAATAACCTGTTTTGTGTTTTCCCTAAGCAATATGCCCGACTGAATTACCGGCCCTGTGATACCCCGTTGCTTGTAGGCATGATATTGGTCATTAAGTAACCTGACATCAGCCCTGTTGTTTTTTATGCAGGCTTTAATTTCGGCATAGACATTATCCCGGAAAGGATGCGGTATGACTGTCATTGGATGTTTGAAATGCTTATCCCAAAATTCGTTAAGGTCACATTTTATAATGAATGAGCCGTCAACCCAAATAGAATGGCCAAAGTATTTAAAGCCGTTAATCTTGAAAGACCTGGCCATCATTAACGGGTCGTTTGTTGGTTCAACCTTCTCGATATGCCAAACGTCTGAGGTAATGGGTTGGTCTGAGAAGCAGACGTATTTCCACCCTTCGGTTACTACTGTTGGCCGTTTCAATTCCTCGTAATTTGAGAAGATTGCGGTGTATATTACTTTATTCATGTTCACTTTTTTGAATTGCGTCAATACATACGTTGGCGGTCAGGCAGACAGAGCCTCTAAGAGTTCAAACTCTGACTTGTATTTTATTTTTGCCTTATCCATATTACCGACAGAATATTTTGTGCCTCTATTGCAACAATGCTTTTCAACTCTTACCCCGTTTATTTCGCCTTTGTAATAACGGTCAAATGACCTACCAGAATGACCTCCGAAAAAATACTGCCACTCAATGCCCGAACCGCCAACAACAGTATTGCTGCTATGCCCGTCTGACGAATCCCTATTTGACTTCATATCTTTTGATTTAACTGTTTACAAAAATTAAGCTGCGGTTCTGCACAGCAGCAATACCTACCGTTAGCGGCAAGTGCTACCAAACGTTTCCAATGGACAGTTATCAGGGATGGTAATTGATTGATTAAACACATCTTTATTCGTTGACGTTGCTACTACTGTGAATGGGTGTGGGTTATCCATGTTCCCCTTGTAACTGCCGTAGATGCAAATGCCAGCAAAAAATGTATTGCCACCAACCTCTTGAACCTTCTGCATATAGCGACATTCATGGCAACTATCAATTACGTTTTCAATTTTCATACCTCATTTATTTACCGCACCAGCCGCTAACAAGGTATTTACGCTACCCGCAGGACTGATACGCGGTGATTATTTGTTTACTTTTGCGGGCAGCGTAAATACCCGAACCGTTACTCATAGCAGTACACCTTCCCGCCAAATTTATCTTCAACGTCCTTGTGCTTTCTTATACGGAAATAATTGCGCCAGTCAATCAGCTTTGCCCCTTCCAAAATATAAGAAAGAAATCCCTGGTCAAAGTCGCTATACCGGATTACATTCAACCAAATTTTATCGAATAAAACAGATTGACTTTTTTTATAGGCAAAGAAAAAACCTGATAATAACGGTATGCCCGTTGGTATCAATTCGCTTTCCTCTTTCAGTCCTTCAAGTGTATAACGACTACTTAAATATTCATTGTAGTTAGTTATCATCCAGTCATATTCGGCTCCGGTTGTAGCCCTTACAGGGTGCGGAGTGCAAACGACATCGGCACCCGAATTAATTATATCCTCAATAAACCTGTCACTTGTTACCTCAATTCTGCCGTCAAGCCAAATATACCAATCGTAATCAAGGAATTTGTGAGCCTGGAATTTACAAAACTTCCCTTTCATTCGGTTGCTCAGTGCTGACAACGGAAACGGCAGATTTTCATCAGTGAAACAATAATAGTCAAACGGGACAGTCTGAGGCGGCAGCGGTGCAACGTTGTCGAAGTTGCCAATGTTGGCAGTGATTACGGCTACCCTCATAATAAATGTGTTTTATCGTCAATTCCTTTTTTCATTCTGTAAATGTGAAATATGTAAAGGCTATTTATCCGCCTTATCTCAATTCCTGCTGTGCGCAAATCACGGAAAAACAGAGTATCTACTCCAAGCAATCCCAACCCTTCTTTAAACCTTACTATTCGCCAAATTGCCTTTGGCACTACCATAAAGAACCCGGAGAGAGGACCGGCAACTTCGTCTGTTTGATTACCTGGAAATGATTTGCACAGCTCTGCATAATCGATATGCTTTACTATGTTTGTATTATCAAACAACGCCGGTGGTGCCAGTTGCGCCTTCGCCATAGGGTGTATGCGGTTTGTGTAACACACTAAGACGGATAATGGGTTTTGCTTTGCTTCATGCTGAATGATTGCCCCGGCATCAGGTGTCAGGAAACAAGTGTCAAGGTCACGGAGGCAGGCAGAATCGCCGTCAGGTATTAAAGACATATAGTCATTGTATGCATTGCCTAATCGCTTGTTGTTTGCCCACGGTGTGAAGTGCCAAACTTTCATCTGTATTTGTTTTGAATTTTTACTGCCTCTGCTTTGGCGGCATGATAATTTTTCTTTTTCACCCAAAGGCGAATTAGTACTACCTTCTCATCATCGGGCTTCTTCTTTGCGCCCCTTGTTTCTTTTTTTGCCATAAAGCGAAGTTATAAAATAATTTTATTAAAACCCAAGTATGTTTTTGCACACTTCTAAAGTATTGGTTTATATAGAGTTAACAAAGGAGCTAAATTTATTTTCAAAAAAGTTATAAAATAATTTTGAAATAATGAAATTGGTTGTATATTTACATCAGCAAACAAACAAATCACACTTAAAACTGAAAACAATGACAAAGCTACAAAAAATCCAACGCCAGTTAAGCGAAGTCGAATCTGCTATCTCTGCTATCTCTTTTGAGCGAAAAGACACTTCATACAGAAGGAGTGGAGGTTACTTTGGAACGGCAAAGGCAGATACAGATGATTGTATTATAATTAAATCAGTCGCACGAACAAGATACCTAAATACGTATATATGTATTTATAATAATAAAACAAATCAACTACTTAAATTAAAATTTGATGAGTTGAAAAATATTATGGCAATCGAACAGGCCAGACTTGCAAAAATTGCCCGCAATAAATGGGCAAAAGAAAGCATAGTTAAGGCATGGGAAGTTGTTCGCAATGATGTGGCTAACGGATGGCACAAGACAAATTACGGGAAAATAATGATGCAAGGTGACAGGCACATCTACTATGCTCACCCTTCTTACGGCCACGATGATTACAACAAGTGGATGGCCATGCCTAACACACCTGCCAACTGGAAGGCAGCGCAAGAGATTAACGAATTTATAAATTCAAATAAATAGTTTGTTTTCAGCCCCAATGCCGCAAGGCTGCGGGGCTATTTCACACCATTAAAAAATCAATCATGAAAATCACAATTAAAAAGCAAACAACCGAAACGATTACGGTTGACTTGCCCATCTTCAGCAAAAAAGGAGATAACGATTTTTTTGCAATCATCACCCCAGCAGATTTTGTAAATGTGTATATAACCGGCAGCTTTTCGCTTATTAAAGTGAACCAAGACCCATTTGATACAGACCTGAATGATGCCATAACCGGTACACCAATAACAGAATCGGAATTTTTTGCTGCATACGACAAGGCCAGGTCAGCTACTGACCTGTATCCGAAACTTATCGCCAAAACAAACTGAAATGAAAATCAACATTCTTGATGATACACGCTTTCAGGATTATGTAAAAGCAAAAGAGTTTTTTACATACGCTCCTGGCCGCATCACTTGCGGCAGGTTCGAGGTTTGGGACGGCAGCCGGTGGATTAGTCACCAAGAATTTGAACGCATTTATAAACCTGTATTGCGGCCAAAAGTCAACTCATTAGAAAACCCTTGTAAAAAGTATATTGTATGAACGCAAATGAAATTAACGAAGTGCTGATTGCTGCTATTGTCTTTTTTTCTGTGCTGATTATAGGGCTGGCAGCTATTCACCTTTTCCAGTGGATGCACCTGCGGGATATGGAAAGGGAACTAAATAAAGGCGATTATCCGAAGGCGGCCAAAAAAAAGATTGACAGGGCTACTCAAAAAGAAATTGACCGGCTGCTGGAAATGGATGAAACAGAAAGTTTTTATCATTAGTTTTATAAAGTAAAACAAGTTCTTTCACGTCTTGAATAGTTACCCGGATTTATTCAGCGGGGCTTTTTTACCTTAAAAACCACACCCATGACTGAGGATAAAACATACAAAGGATTTATTTATAAGCCGGACGGAAGGTCATTCCGCAACGGTAAACACATATTCCGCAACCAATTATTTGACACATTTGAACAGTTCTGCTCATTTGTTGACGCTTCACTGGAAATGACCAACTACCAGCAGCACCAAATGAATAAATACGGGAACGTACTGCCGGAGCCCGAAGAACTGGAAAACGGCACAGAGGAGGCAGAACGCTTCGCCGGTTGGGTACATGACCAATCAGAACAGCAATTATTACATCACGAAAATGAATACTAAAATGAACAAAAGTGAATCAACAAAAGAAATAACAAAAGCCATTATCAGCGTTATGGACGCTGTTAAAGGAATTGAAAAAAGTATTACAGTAGGGTCAGGCGCAAATTCTTATAAAGGCGTACCAGACCAGGAAGTAAAAAAAATTATTGGAGAACAAATGGTTAAAAACGGTCTTGCAATAGTTCCAACGGGTATAAACAAAGTTACTAAAATTGACAGATGGGAAGAAACAAATCAATACGGAACTAAGCAAAAGCAATCTGTATTTACCGAAGCAACAACTTCCTACATTTTGCTACACACTTCAGGAGAATGGATTGAAATATCTGGATATGGACACGGGACAGATACTCAAGATAAGGGAGCCGGTAAAGCAACAACATACGCTTTAAAATATACACTACTTTATTTATTTATGGTTCCTACTGGCAAAATTGATGACTCAGACAACTCACATTCAGATAGTCAGCCTATACCTAAAAATAAGACTACGAAAAATGAAATTGATGAGCTTGAAATTCAACAGTGGCTTGACAAGATAAACGGATGCAATGATATTAATGAACTGCTAAAAGTTTTTACTGAAGGCAAATCTATTATTAACTCAACCCCTGAGCTTTTCGCAGCGAAAGAGGCAAAGAAAAAAAGTTTTAGCCATGCCTAAAATCAAATTATCACTGGAACAAAAGTCTGAAATCAGAAAATTGGCAGCAACAGAATCGCCTACTATTATCGCCAAATCTTTCAATGTGTCCCGCCAAACTATTCAGACGATTATAAAGCCTGCAAAAAAGTATGGCGGGAACAGACAAAAATCATTCACCTGCCCGATAACAGGGTTTAAATTTTTTAGCTGGTAATATGATACTTTTTAATGACCATTTTCAGAACTTCAAAAAATACAACCTGCATAAAGCTCAGTTGATTATTGCAGACGTTCCTTACAATCTTGGTAATAATGCGTATGCCTCAAATCCTGCATGGTATTCAGGAGGTGATAATGAAAACGGAGAAAGCGAATTAGCAAAAAAATCATTCTTCCATTCGGACGGATATTTTAAGCCTGCCGAATTTATGCACTTCTGTAATCAACTAATGAAAAAAGAGCCAAAGGAACGAGGTAAAGCCCCGGCCATGTTGCTTTTTTGCGCCTTTGACCAACAGATGTATTTTATCGAATTGGCAAAAAGATATGGGCTTCCAAAATATATAAACTTGGTGTTTCGCAAAAACTTTTCTGCACAGGTATTAAAGGCCAATATGCGGATAGTTGGTAATTGTGAATATGGCTTATTGTTTTACCGTGATAAATTGCCAAAGTTTAACAATAATGGTAAAATGGTTTTTAATTGTATGGATTGGGAAAGAGATGATGCCAGCACAGAAAAGTTACACCCAACTCAGAAGCCGGTCAAGTTATTAAAAAAGCTGATTGAAATATTTACAGACCCTGGAGACATTGTAATTGACCCAACGGCAGGCAGCGGAAGCACTTTAATTGCAGCACTTGAATTAGGTCGTAAGGCATACGGGTTTGAGATTGATAAGAACTTCCACAAATCAGCAACCAAATGGATTGATGCCACAATACAACGCAAAAAAGACATTGAAAAATATGGGTTTCCGAAAACGGAAATGGATAACGCTGGGATAAATTTATTTACTGATTATGAAGCCTAAAGCACAAATAGAACTCAACTTTGAAAGGTCAGCTATACTTGCAGATGCAGGCCTTTCATTGGCCATTGACACGGCAAACCTTCAATACCCTGGTTGGGCAGAACGATGCTGGCAGCTTTTCTTCCACTGGCTTCAGCACCGGCCCCGATACCACTGCTTTTTGATTGAGGATTTCAGGGCTTACCTGTATGACTATGATTTGATTGAACGGCCAAATAGTGAAAGGGCCTTTGGATTTATAGGGCAAAAGGCAATGAAGGAAGGGTTGGTAATGAAGGGAGAGATAAAAAAAGTAAGTAACGTAAAGGCGCACTGCGCCAATGCGCAGAGTTGGATAAAAATTTAAGTATGAAACCACAAGACTTTGTCATCGCCTACATGAGCAGCATTGACGTTCCTTACTGCGAACTTTTCCGAGTGTATAAAAACCGGAAAGGAACATTTGCAAAGGCTAAGACATACAAAGGAACACACATTGACAATATTAGAATGGCTCTTGCTCACATAATTAAATCAAATTACCGATTTACATTTGGGCAAACAATGTCAATAGTTGGATATTCAAACCATTCGTCAGTAGTTAGGGCCGTTCAAAAGGCAAATGTTTACCTTGAAACAAATGATAAGCAATTTTGCAAAGTTTACAATCAAATACAAACAGTATGGCAAGGATTAAAACAAGAGAATCAGATCTGCATCAGCAGGTAGTAAATTATCTAAAATACCAGTACCCAAATGTTTTATTCAGAACCGATTTTGCTGCTGGTATTAAAATGAGCATCGGCCAAGCAGTTAAGCACAAGGCATTACAGAAGTGCCGGGCATGGCCGGACATTTTCATTGCACAGCCGGCAGGGCAATGGTACGGGCTTTTTATTGAGCTAAAAAAGGAAGGGGTTAAACTTGAAAAGAAAGACGGTACACCGGCAACACCACATATATCAGAGCAGGTTGAAATGATGTACAGCCTTATTGATTTGGGTTATTACTGCGAAATTTGCCCTGGCTTTGACCATGCGAAGGCTGTCATTGATAGTTACATGAAAAAATAATTTTGGTGTAAGGTAAAATTTTGTAAATTTGAAGTGCTGTAAAAATAGTCAATGATTAAGAAATTAAATAAGCATCGGATTGGTTCCCTTTATTGGGACGGCAACTATGCCGCAGCAGCCAGTCCGGTGCTTTTTTATGTATATGGCTAAGAGATTCACAGATACTAATAAATGGAAAGATTCTTGGTTTCAGGATTTACCAACTAAATACAAATTATTTTGGATTTACCTATGTGACGAATGCGATGCTGCTGGATTATGGAAGCCCAATATAAGGCTTGCCACATTTCAAATAGGAGAGCCATTTGAAGAAGCTGAACTTAAAAGAGTTTTTTGTGATAGAATTACAATAACTGAATCAGGTTACTGGTTTATAACAAAGTTCATAAATTTTCAATATGGTGAACTTTCTGAATCTTCAAAACCTCATTTATCTATTATAAAAATATTACATTATCACAAAATTAAAGGGTATCCAAAGGGTATCCATACCCTTAAAGAAAAAGAACAAGAAAAGGAAAAGGAAAAAGAAGAAGTAAAAGAACAAGAAAGCAGCGAAGAAAAAAGAAGAATTGAGGAATGCCTGACTATCGCAATGGCTGACCAAAGATGGGTAAAGGCTAATAAATCAGATACTACTGAGCTAATGCTGTTTAACGACTACCTGGAAAGATTAGGGCATTACACATTTAACCCATTAGACTACAAACGCTATTTTGCAAAACTTAAAGGACGTTATCCTGAAATGCTGAAAAAGAAGTACAGCCGGGAGGAGCTTTACGAAATTGCCAAACAAATGGACTTACAAAATCAAAATAAAGCATCATGACAAATCCTGCATTCTCACTGTTAAGGGAACATAAAGAGGTAAGAGCCGAAGTTGAAACAATGGTAATGAAAATGGCTGCTAATAAAATTCAGCTATCCGATATGCTAAATGCCTTTGAGAAAGGCATAGCCGGCCATTATGGTAAATTTATTGTTGCCGATGTACAAACTATCATGTCTTGGATTAACCGGTTTTTGGGCGAAAGAAGCTCAGGTAATAGCGATTACTTATCTACTCCTTTAATGAGTAAAGGTTGTGATTGGGACACTTATCCAAATACGATTGAATTATGGCAGAAAGAAATTAACAAGGCTTACGCTGCTTGGCAATCAGGGGTATCATCAGATAACTTTAACCATGAATTGCAATACTATCTTGTTTGCGATGGCAAAATAAAGGTTGGTGATATTGATAAATATTTAAAGCCTGATTACTTAAACAGGTTTGACCAAATGGCAGGGCCAAACGAAGAAATTAAGCAGGCTCACAAAAAGTCTTTGGATAGCTTTTTTAAACAGATTTATGCTTCAGGATGGAAATTTGTTTACTTTATAAAAGAAAAAAGTGAGCAGTTATAACACCATAATTGACCCGGCAATGATTAATATTCTTCAGGTTTATTGTGAAGGTTATAATCGTTATCCTGGAGCAGTAATAAAGCTGTTTAAGGAATCATTATCTGTAAAGATGCAGTTTGCCTTTATACGGAATACCTGCCAGAGAAACGGCGCACTGGCTGAGGCAAAGGAAACCGGAAAAGATTTTACTGAGTGGTGCAAAAAAAATACTGAAGAACGCTGGGCCGGGGTGCTTAATGATGTGCTTATTTTGATTTATGCGATTAACTGTAAAAGTGAAAATTAAAAATGTCAAAATGAAAGCAGAAAACAGGCACTATGATAAAGTGCATAAAAAGAAAGAACATCCTGCCGCTAAATGTGGCAATGCAAAATGCCTTATCTGTCATTCAGGTAAGGTTATGAAAATACCAACAAGAAAAATGTTACAGGAAAAATCTAAACTTAAAAACAATGGTTAAAGAATTAACGATGTACACAGTTGTTTGTGATAACTGCGGCAAAGATGTAAATGAAGGCGAAGAATATAGTTGCTGGAATGACAAGTCATTTGCACAGGATATTGCAATGGAAGCAGACTGGTTGAAAGAAGGTGATAAACACTATTGTCCAGACTGCTTTACTTATGACGATGACGATAATCTTGTAATTAAGGAGAAGTCAGGTAGCACTGACCGCTAACGGACGGTGCTTTGCGAAGGCGGGGCATCGGAGAACAAATGTTGAATAAACCACTAAAGTTGATTAGATGAACAAAGTTGAAAATATAGACGAAATCCCCGCTTTTGCAAAGCACATGTTACCAGCAGTGCCTTCATCGGAAGTTTATTTGGAAGATTGCGTTAAGGCATTAAAACGCTTTGACAATAATTATTTTGATTTGGCAGTTGTTGACCCGCCTTATGGGATTGAAATAAATATGAATATGGGGCGTAAAAAAGGGCAAAAAAAACGCCACAACGAAAAATATTGGGATGATTCAATACCTGAAGATATTTATTTCGATGAATTGTTTAGGGTGTCTAAAAATCAAATCATTTGGGGGGGTAATTACTTTCCATTGCCACTAACAAAAAGCTGGATTTTTTGGGATAAAAACGTGCCTGAAGGAGTATCTTTTGCGGATGGGGAGCTTGCATGGACTTCATTTGATAAAACGCTGGTAAAGGCTAAAATTGATTATAGTGGATTTCAAGGTATGGACGATGGAGGCAAGATACACCCAACGCAAAAACCTGTGAAACTATATGATTGGATTTTTATGAAATATGCAAAGGCTGGCGATTTGATTTTAGATACACATTTAGGAAGCGGAAGCAGTAGGATAGCAGCGTATAAAGGCGGGTTCAACTTTGTAGGTTTTGAGATAGATGCTGAGTATTACGAGAAACAAGAAAAGCGTTTTAAAGATTTTGTCAGCCAACTCCGAATGTTTTAGGGTGTCCGCTGGCATAGCTGGTAACGGTTGGTGTTTGTGCCGTGCCAACCACAGACTTTTCAATCACGGCTAAAACCTTACTGGCATGGCATAAACATATTGTTAACGCCAGTTTTTACTTTAAAATCATGGAAGTAGTAAATCAAAATGGAGAAATATTTGAACTGAGTGTGGAGGAAGAAAGATTCTTAAAAGCAATTAAACGCCTTGAAAAGCTGAATCAAGGCAGGTTGGTTTTATTTGGAAATGGAAGCCTTGATGTTAGGTTTGGTGGCGCAAGTAGTTACAGATCCATATATGGAACGTCAATTCATTGCGAGGGCGGGGACGGAGGAGATGATTTTGATTAAATTGGCGTTAACGCCAGGGTATTTATGTCAGGTGTGGAATTGGCGGCATACCTGATGCCCAATGAACTGAAGATGCCGTGATATTCTACCGCCTAATTATTAACGTCCTGCCACACTTGCATAAAACGTATTGTTGGTGGCAGTGCAAAATTTAAAATTATGGGATTTTTTGGAAAACTTACGAAGCTGGCACTTGATTTAATTGAAACACCTGTTGCCATTGTCAAAGATGTAGCCACTTTAGGCGGTGCATTAACTGACAAAGACAAGCCTTACACTCAAAAAAAGTTAGAGGATATTGGTGATGATTATGATGAATTAAAAGAAAGTTTGGATGATTAATGCACGTCAGCCCAAATAACAACTAAAAGCTAAATATATGCACAAAGATGAAATTAAGAACATCAGCCCACATGGAAGCAATACCATGTTAGCTGCTGCCTTTGTAAGTCGTTGCAAAAGAAAGTTCCGACCATACGAAGATTTAAAGATAAAGTCAAGTGGCGGTATGCTTGATTTGTTTGATAACGCAATAAAAGAAGTTTACAGAATTACTGATGATGAATATGATTACTTATCCGAAAATTTAACAGATGGGGAGATGTCATATTTCGTTTCTGAAAAACTTTCTTTTGGTGATAAAAGAGAATGTTTACGGATTGTACAAAATCATTTGTCAAATTATTACGCTGTGTCCGAAAGGTAGCAGCTAACGTAAAAGCATTGCTGCCGTGCTGGATTAGAATTACAAAACTTCAAAACATAAACTAATGTACAATAGAATTAAAAAAGTTGAGCCGAGTTCCGTCAGCCAGCATGGAAGCAATGCAATGTTACCTGCTGCTTTTCGTTACGGAAACCTGATTTACTACAAGTCAACTGAAGATGGATGGTTGCCAAACGCTTTAGATTGGCAAGATTTCAAATGGATGGAAGAAGACCCGCAATCATTTTGGGAAACATTTGCACCTATACCGCTGAATAGAAAAACCTTTTCTGCCACATGGTATGAGCCACAAAATGAAACCTGCATTGATTGTGAATGGGCATTTCCTTTTCCTTCCTATTGTTACGTTCAATTGTCGCAAGATAGTAACGGAATTTACTACTATAACTGCTCTGGATTATTCACTAAAATTGAGTGGTTTCACGAATTGCAAAATTTGTATTACTCAATTACAGGTGAAGAATTGCAGATTAAAGATAAAAGTCGCTTGGAAGTGTCGGTATTAGTTAATGAGATTTTGTCCGATGTGCCAAAAGATGACGACCTGCCGTTTTAAAGTAGCAGGTAACGTTCAAAGGCTTGGCGGTCGGGCGGTGTGAGCGAGCAAAAGATGAGGCAAGAACCAGAAGCTAATAGTAGCACAAAAGTTGAGCAAATATTTTCAACCCCCGACTGCCGCCAAACCGTTGTTGGCTGCTGTACGGTCAAATTTTTAAACGATTAAAATATTATTATGTCCAAAATGAGAGGTTTATTAGCCGCAATTATACCACTTGCTTTAATGGCAGAAAGTGGTTTTGGTATGAATGATAAAAGAAATAACATTCGCCCTGAAGATATTGATGTAAAACTTAAAAGGTCGATAATTCCAAAGGGTTGTAAAAAATATTACTTTGATGAAGTCGGAAACTGTTTGTACGATGTCAAACATGATACTGCTGTGTTTAGTTGTATAGCTATAAACGAAAAGTCGGCAATCAAGAAATTTAGTAAATGGTTAGCCGATAAAATGAAGCAGGGTGTAGTATAGCAGCCAACGTTAGGGCTTTGCGATGCCCTTGAATTTGAAATACAAATGCTCAAAATTTATACAAATGAAAAATAGAATTAGAACAGTTCAGCCGAGTTCCGTCAGCAAGGGTATTGCAAAACCCAATGTTGTACGCCGTTTAAAATGTTGGTTAGGATTTCACGACTGGGTAAATATTGATATTAATCCCATGCCTAATCCAAAAGCAGGAGAAATGATTTGCTGGTCAGATTTACATGAATGTGAACATTGTAAAAAACAAGAGTACAAAGGCATGGGGTGTGTCGTCTAAATGGCATACAACGGTAGGCATATTGCGAAGTGGTGGCGGCTTTGCAATCAGATTCAAACCCATACCGATGCTGGGCTTTAGGTGATGCTGAAAATATAGGGTCAAGCCACCATTTTGCAAATGCCCTTGTTGGTGGCTGGGCGTTCAAATTGAAAGTTTTTTGAAAAAATTATTTATGTATAGTTGCACACTTAAATATTTTGTGTACATTTACACACAAATATAAATACTATGCCAATCAAATTAGACGAAAAACAGTTAGACAAAGAGTTGCGAAGGATAATGGACTTCTTCGATTATACTCGTTCAAAAGTAATGAGTGTTGCAGCTATTGAAGTTTTAGCAGAAGTGCCAAAAAATACGCTACTGAATTTTTTAAAAGCTGGTAGGCGATTGCCTCAAAAGCACATTTTTAAGATTGTAGATGTGCTTGAAAAGGTTGGCTATCAACCTGCTTTTGATTGGTCTTGGATTACAAGCGAATATTCGTAGGCTGTAGCCTTGCCACCAACGGTTCGGGGCTTTGCGTAGTAGCCATTAGTAGAAACTTAAAATTAACCACGACACTTGATAGGGCTATTACGCAAAACCCTTGTTATGTGCCGTTAAATTTCAAAACAGATGAAAAAATTTAGATTAATTCAATTGCTTACTGGTGTTCATTACATACACCACGTTCACTATTCCTTCGGATTTAAGTTACCGTTTATTGAAGTGGCTTATTTCAAAAATTTTGGATGGAAGAAAACCAATAATGTAAAATTGAAAGATAAGAACGGCAACGACATTAAGAAGCCATATCACAATTGTAGTTGGAGTGGTGTCTATTAATGGCACATAACGCCTACGGCTTGGCGAAGTGGGGGGATTATACCCACAAAAGCCGATTAGGATTACAAATGTTTAATAAAAGTACAGATGTTGAATAAAGATAGTCAGCCCCCATTTTGCCAAGCCGATGTTAGCGGTAGTGCTTCCGTTGATTTGTTTGGCAATCCAATAATTACAAACGAACTTTTAAAAGACAGGTTTGGGGAAGTTCCATTTACGATACTTGATAGTAGGGGAGGTAATTGGAAAAAAAGAAAGCAAAAATGGCTCAAGCTAAACATTAAAAGTGAAGTAGGTCGCAAAGACTTTAATAACGCAACTAAGGCAAACAATTTTGCTAATATGAATAATGACAAGTATGATATTGGTGGCTACCATAAATTAAATTCAGAAAGCGGATATGCTTCAATATTTAATCCGGCACTTGCTGAGTTACTTTACAATTGGTTTTTAAATGATGGAGATGAGATATTAGACCCTTTTTGTGGTGGTTCAGTTCGTGGTATTGTAGCTAATTACTTGGGATATAAATACACTGGTATTGATATAAGACAGGAACAGATAGAAAGCAACAGAGAGCAGGCGTTAAATATACTTCCTGTTAATAATCAACCACAATATTATGTAGGCGATAGTCTTATTATTATTGATGATTTTAAAAAGCAATACGATTGCATATTTACTTGTCCTCCTTATGTTGGATTAGAGGTTTACAGCGACCTTAAAGGAGATATTAGTAATATGAATTACGATGAATTTATAAACTCATACCAACAGATAATAAATAAAAGTATTGATAAATTAAAAGTTGGTGGATGGTTTATAATTGTTGTTGGTGAAGTACGGGGAAAAGATGGATACTATTTAAACTTTTGTGGTAAAACAAAAGATATAATAATTGAAGCTGGTTGCAAACTTTATAATGAGATGATTTATATAACCCCTATTGGAGCAAAAGCAATGACAGCTAACCGTCTGATGAAAAATAAAAAGATAGGTAAGATACACGAATATGTTTACGTCTTTCGGAAGGTGTAGGGTCTGTCCTGCATTACCGCTAACTCGTTTATATACGCAATTAAAAATTTTGCACCATGAATAAAGAACAGCTAACCAATGTAATATGTGAACACATAGAGGCGCAATTTCGTTCTGACAAAATTGATAACACCGGATTGGTTCAAATAATTGCACACATCGGAGGTTTGCTAAACCTGCAAACAATTTCTGCCTATGCTAAAGAAAATAATCTTAGTTACAACGGTGCAAAGAATTTCAGAAATGTAGTTGAATTATTCGGCGGGAAATTTGTAGTTGATAATGATTAAACTCCAAGTCCTTTCATCAATGCAGCAACGCCTGGCTGCTTACTGACTGCATTTTTATCAAATTTGCCGTCAAGCACAAATTTACCTTTCACGTAGTGCTGAGTGTATGACCACAAGTAAGGTGACGGGACACCAAGTGAACGATAACCAAGCCCGTTATATTTTTCAAATAGCTGCAAAGCATTATCAATGCTCCAGTCTTTTACTTTTGTATAACCCATGTAAGTAAGTGCATCAATAGCGGATTCCTGCCATGTGTACGGTTTACCTTTACCAGCAATCGGATCAACTTTTGGCCTCCCCTTTGGCACATGAGTTGTCCGGCCTGTCAACGGGTCACCGCAATGAAGGTGCCGTTTGAAATGGTTTGGCCAAAATAAGCCGGCCTCCATAAAGTGAGTAATGCCTATAAACCACCATGGAACCCCGGTTGCTTTTTCTGCCGCCAAATATTCAGATTTACCTTTCAGGATGCGATTTACTACAAGTTTGACCTCTGCATCCTTTTCCGGCCTGACCACTGCTGAGGCATACATTTGCTCATACATGGCTAAAATTTTACAGGTGATAGATTTTTAAGTATCTGAAACAGGCGTTTTCTGTTTAAATATACCAGGAACGCCGCCACAATTAACCAGATAGCTATTCTTTGCCGCCAAATCTTTTTTTGGTAGTCTGATATGGTTTTATTTTGAGCCGAAATTTGGGCATACTGTGCCGTTGTGGTTGCATTGCATTTATTTATCATATCAGTAAGCTCCCTAACCTTCGCCTGGTTTACCCTGACAACCGTGTCCGTCACCTTCACCGTTTTGGTAATTACTTTCTCCCGGACTTCAATTTTAGTCTTAACAATAGTGTCGTTAACCACCTTAGTTTCAATTATCGTTTCCCCTGCTCCCCAAAGCGTATCTGTAAGCGTAACGGTATCACCTTTTATAAGGCTATCTTTCGGCGGGAAGTAATCGCCGCAAAGTCCGGCGAACTTGTCAGGATTAAGCCTGAATTGCTTTTGCGCCTGTTTTACAGGATTGCAGCCGGAGAGCAGTATTATTGTAAGCAAAACGATAAGCCCCCAAATGGTGTATTTAACCACATTTTCCCATTTACTATCTGTCATAAGTTTCTGATTTTAGTCCAACAAACAGCAGCCACAAACAGGCCGCAAATATCAATACGATAGTAATATCATATATCGTTTCCATATTTATTATTTTTTTGTTTCCAGCCAGTTAGTTTTTTGCTTCAGAAACAGTGCAATGCCGTCCCAGGCAGTACCTACCATCAAGGCTTTCCATTCGTTCAAATCCCAACCCAACAGGTCAGGCATAAACCTGAGTGACAGGTACACGGCTAAGATGCTGGCAAGAATCCGGCGTAGGTTGTCGCTCCATAAATATGACCAACTGAATTTTTGCGGGGAGTTTTGGCTTAACGGGTCTCTCAGCTTTGTTCCCATTAGCAAAACAAACAGGATGCCTAATCCTGCGAAAAACATACACCACAAAAAGAAAGTGGGGTCGGTTGCCCCGGTCAAATAGTTTTTATTCATCGTTACTGTTTTATGCTGTTAATTAATTGCTCAATCCGTTGAATGACCTCCCTCATTTGCGCCTTATTCATTTCGTCTCTTTTCCGGCTATGCC